>JBDRQG010000042.1:0-5023 GCA_043826475.1 bacterium | reverse complement strand
ATCAAAATTCTAAAGAATAAAGGTGAATTATAAGATTTTTTGGAATCTTGTATTCAACCCTTTTACAATCCTGTACAAGAAAAATCCCATAACATTACCCGGGCAATTCGTTATATTATGTAGTTATGAATTCGAAAGCAGAAAAGACAATCAGGTTCCAGACCGTTGGCTGCCGGCTCAATCAGTATGAATCGGAAAAGATGGCGGCGGAATTATATCCCTATGGATTCCGGCGGGCGGTCAAAGATGAAAAAGCAGATTTAACAGTTATCAATACCTGTACCGTTACCCACCGGGCCGATTCCGATTGCCGCTATATGATACGAAGAGCTTACCGTCATAATCCCAATGGTAGGATTGTTGTCGTTGGCTGTTTTGTAGATCATGAACCGGAAATGCTGGCGGCAATGGAGGGGGTTGATGTCCTCATACATAACAATGAAAAAAATAACATTGCTGCGATACTCCCCAAAAAAATGCCAGAGCTTTTTGATATTGAGCCTGATCTAAATTGTTCAACGGCTGTCGCTGATTTTAATCATAGAAATCGTGCCTGGCTTAAAGTATCAGATGGCTGTAATCAACAGTGTTCTTTCTGCATTATTACCATTGTAAGAGGGAAACTTATCAACCGTCCGGCAGATCAAATTATTGATGAGGTAAAGAGTCTTGTTAGCTTTGGCTACAATGAAGTTGTTCTTACTGGGGTAAATCTTGGCTATTACAAGGACAAGACACAAGGCGTCAAAAATCTGGCTGGGCTTTGTAAGCTGATTATGGAAAAGACAGATTTATATAGAGTAAGATTATCCTCGGTTGAACCTCAGATCGTTGATAATGATCTCATACAATTATTTGCAGGTTCAGACGGTCGCATCTGCCGCCATTTTCATTTGCCTTTGCAATCGGGTTCGGATAAAATACTTCGCATGATGCGGCGTCCGTATAAATCGGAGACATTTTTCAAAAAGGCCGAGGCTGTAA
This sequence comes from bacterium, assembly GCA_043826475.1. Classification (GTDB taxonomy): domain Bacteria; phylum Zixibacteria; class MSB-5A5; order GN15; family FEB-12; genus DAOWMZ01. Next base: position 4,039 of record JBDRQG010000042.1, on the reverse strand, counting down.
AAGAAGTTGATCCGCATACTGTTGTTGGGGCGGATGTGATTGTTGGGTTTCCGGGTGAGACAGAAGATGACTTCACTCAAACTTGCCAGGTATGTGAATCGGGTTTGGTTGACTATCTGCACGTCTTCAGCTATTCCGATCGCACGGGGACAAAAGCTTCGCAGATGGAAGGGAAAGTTGATAGTGTTGAGATAAAAAACCGAAGCCAAATTCTCAATGATCTTTCTGATAGATTAATTAGAAGCAGTCTTAAGAAGCAGATAGGGGAGACGCTTGAGGTAATCTCTGAACAAAAATCGGATAAAGCGGGTTCGCATTTTGCTGTCTCTGATAATTATCTCAAAGTAAAATTACCAGTTTCTCTTGAAACCGGTAAAGCTATTGTTAAAGTCAAAATAGAAAAAGCGGATGATGATTATCTGACAGGGGAGATAATCTCATAATTATTATCTAAATCAAAAAGACCAGTTCACGATAGGGAAGACCGGGAAGGCACCACCCTGCTTAATAATATTAACCAGTCCGATTTGGAGTCCTTTCATCGATGCCGCATAGTTAACAAAACCAAGTTGGAAACCACTGGCATAATGAGCATAATTGACTATACCTGATTGGAAGCCTTCAAAGTTTTGGTTAACAATATTTACTGCATTATCCTGCCAACCGACAAAATCAGCATCAACTATACCAACAAAACCGTATTGCAAACCTTTGGATATGCCGGATGTGGTATGATTAACAAGTCCGATATCAAGACCCTTCACGGTAGTGTTGCGGCCATAGAGAATATTTATCCGTAGCCCGGTAATTATGTCACCCTCAGGGAAGATCTGTACAGGTGTAAATAATGAAACCTGGATATGTCTTTCGTTAGCCAGAATTGATGGTGATAAAATCACGATTGATAGAATCATGATAGCTGGGACTAAGCAGATTTTATTTAACATGGGTTATTCCTTTTTAATTGATTGGTATTATCCTGAGCACAACAAATCATAATTTACTATAATTGTCAACTTATTTTTAGGCAAACATAATCGATGCTGGTGAACATCGAAATCTTAGAATAAGTCGTGCAAAGACCTTAAGCAATTAAAATGTCAGCATCACCTCCAGTTATAATCGAATATTTTATAAACTTCAAAAATATCTACAAATCAGCCTCAGGTATACTATCGGGTATGTCGTCATCATCCTCATCTTCACTTGTTTGTTGAAAAAAATTATCTTTGGTCACGCCGCATACAGGGCAGACCCAGTCCTCAGGAAGATCATCCCAGCAGATAATTTCGTCCTGTTCATCATATTCAAATCCGCAAACTTCACATTCGTATATAGCCACAGCTGCCTCCTAAAAATCCATATTGGCGGGTTCGTAATATTCTCTCGGATGCTTGCAGGCGGGGCATTTTGCCGGAGGTTCGGTCCCTTCGTGAATATATCCACAGACACTGCATTTCCATTTGATCGGAACTTCGCGTTTAAAAACTGTGCCGCTTTGAACCATTTCCAAGAGTTTGCGAAAACGGTCGCGATGATGTGCTTCAACTTTAGCGATCTGCATAAATAAGATGGCAGCTTCATTGTTGCCTTCTTCTTCGGCCTCTTTGGCAAAGGTGGGATACATTTCGGTCGTTTCGTATTTTTCACCTTCCATTGCATCTTTCAAATTTGAAGCGGTATTACCAATTCCACCCAATAGGGCAAACTCATCTTTGGCATGGCGTTTTTCATTCTCAGCCGTCTCTTCAAAAATCTTACCAATATAATGATAACCCTCTTTATGGGCTATTTTGGCGTAATAGGTATATTTGTTGCGAGCTTCTGATTCCCCGGCAAAAGCTGCTTTCAGGTTTTCCTGGGTTTTGCTCATGATATAACCTCCAATAAATATTAGATTATTCTTAATCCTATTATTAAGCATTTATTCTGATATATCAAGTGAATAAATTCACATTCGGTTAACACTACATTTATGAAGACAAGGCCGGAAATCCAATTCAATTAGTTCCGATTTTCCAAATGCGATAGGAAATATTTTCCGAATTTCATAAATCAGTCTGAAAAGTTAGGGAAGGGGGCTGGCTTCTAACCGCATTCTGAGCAATGCCTTACGCTACCGATGTTCGGTTTGGCATGGGGGATGCTTAATGGGAAAGTGGAGAAATAGTATTATTTAATGGAGTAAACGTTGTCAAACGCTGAAGAAAAAAAAGAAGATACACAGAACGATCAGAATGCTGATGGTCAATCCACACCCCAAAAGGGTGGATTGATGAAATATATCATTATGGGGGTTGCTGTAATTGCTCTTATCGGAGTAAGCGTTTTTGTCGCTATGATGTTTATGGGCGGAAAATCAGCAGATCATCCAACTGAACCATCTACAACAGAATCAACCGAAACTCATGCTGATTCAACCCATAACGAGCAGTTAGCTGACAATGCTGATAATCATGATGAGATAGACAGCCTCTTTCTTGATGAAAACGATCCTTCAGTTATTGATATGATTGAAGAAAATCTGGCCGTGATGGACTGGGATCCCAACGCCGGCATGACTGAAGAAGAGCTGACGATGTCAGCAGAAGATTCAGTGGAAGCTGTCAACTGGCTTGATAGTGAAAAAAAGAAGTTGGCCAAAAGAGAAAATGATCTTGAGAAGCGTGAAGAAGAATTAGCAAAATTAGATATATCCGTAACGCAAAAAATATTGAGAATTGAACAGGAAGAATCATCCCGAATCGGTGAGTTAGCCAAGCTCTATGACGGCATGGACAGCCGTGCTGTGGCGCAGTTAATGGCTAATCTTGATGATGATACCATTGTTTCAATTTTACCTAAAATGAAAAGCAAGAATGCCTCGGCGGTATTACAGTTATTGCCGGCACAGAGAGCAGCGCGGCTTTCAAAACAGATGATAACCATAGCTGAAAAATAAGATGAATACTGATAATTTAAATATGATGAACCTCCTATTGGGCAGCCTTCCTCAGACTGGTGATCTGTCATTGCTCGGAGGATCAAAGCCCACCGGTGAAATAAAGAATACCGGCTTTGATCTGATTTTCGATCAACTAATGATGTCATTAGGGGGAACGGAAACTGCAAATGCAGATAATGAGGCAGGTTCATTAAGTTTAATAGGTCAGACATCTGATGAATCGTTGCTCAATCCTGATAACAAATTAAAATCGATACTGGCTGAAAAAACAATTATAACTAATCCTTATGTAATAAATGACGAAGATATTCCATTCGTTTCCGAAGAATCATCAATCATAGAGAATAATATAATTAGCAGCTTTCCAATCGATGCAATAAATAATAAAGGTATTAAAAACAACCTGGAAAACATTCCCTTAGTAGATATAAGCGGCAAGTTTGAAGTTCAGAGCTGGAGTGTTGATGGAGATAATGTAAATCTGGAACTGGTTTCAGAAAAAAACCCTGAATCAGTAATAAAAATCTCACTTCCATCAGAAAAAATTATCGAGCAGTTTGTTAGTAAGAATTTAATTTCCAATTCTGCAATAAACAGAATTCCGCTTGATGGCGAAGCTACTGTTACTTCAACCCAGCTTGAAGTTTTACTTAAAAAATATGATATTAAAGAGTTGCAAATTAGTACTACAAAAGATTTATCTGACGCCGTTTCCGGTAAAAATATTGTAGATGTTGAAATATTTGCCCAAAACGCCGGACAGGAAATTGTCCTCAAAAGCAAACTGAACCAGAACGCAATTCAGGTAAAAAAAGAATCATTAGACCTTAAATCATTATCATTAAATAATAAATCTGACAAAGTCAGTTTTGAATCAGGAGAATCTAAGATTTCATCAGTAAAGCAAAGCCTGCAGGATTCAATCATAAATCTTTCTGCTAAATCGACTGACACTGATAAAATTGATTTCATGAAGCAATTTACGGAATTTGGTACTCAAAAGAATCTAAAGACTGATGAAGCCAATCAACTTCCCAATTTTATAAAATCCCCGACAGAGATGGTTCTGACCAAAGATAAAGTCGATTTGCAGCC
>JBDRQG010000041.1:0-4891 GCA_043826475.1 bacterium | reverse complement strand
CCATGAGTTTTCTGAATCTGAACTTCCCAAGGTTCGGTAGCCAGAACATTGAGCTCTACATTACAGCTGTCTACTTCAGCTCCATCAGAAACGATAACAGTAATGTATCGTGAACCAACGTCAGCAGGATCGGCTGTTGTGTAGGTTAATTCACCTGTAGTAGGATTAATTGAAGGCGTACCGTCAACATTATCACCACCTAAAGAGAAAGTCAATACATCGCAAGCATCATCATCAGTAGCTGTTACTGTGCGAGCAATCGGGTTGCCCTTACCAACAGTAATCAAACCACCACAAGTGATTTCAGGAGCGTTGTTGCCAAAGCTGACTTCAAAGGTACATTCAGTACCAGCGCCACAGAGATCTGCACTTGTAACGGTAATTGTGTAAGTACCATGAAGATGTGCAGCCATGTTAGCCGGCATACTCCACATACCTGCAGAGGTAATAGAAGAGCCTGAGCCGCCAGCATCTACCATAGAGAAGGAAACAACATTACCACCACACTGAATCGGATCGGGATCCGTGCCAGTGAACTGATGAGTAGCTGTTGCACAATGGTCACCAAAGACCAAAGGTTCTGTTGGGCAATCGATTGTAGCCGGGATATTTTCCTGAGCTTCGATCAGGTAACAGTACGGGCCACCCCAATCAGGGTTTAATGTAGTACCATCATTGCCTGACCACAACCATGCTCCACCCGGAGGGTAGAAGGTTGAATCAAGACAGAGATAGGTGGCAGGGAGGCTATCAACCTGAGTAGTAATGGTCCAGGCTGGACCATCAATTTCGACAGGAGCACCAAATGATAAACCACCAAAACCGATAGTGTCAGCACCTACTCCGTTAACACCAAAAGGCGCTGCAGTATAGGTTGCTCCATAGTTGCCAAAGTCACCTATGGTAGCATAAGTCATGGCAGTAAATGTGCCAGCCGGTAATAAACCAGTGGCATCATTTGTGCTTGACAGGAAAACACGGAAACCGTTGGTGGAGCCTACAATGCCACCATATGGGGCAGTAGCAAGTGAGATAGTCCAGGTTACAGGATTACCTGGCGCCACTTTTGTACCACTTTCCCAAACTGCGCTATTTGTGGAAACAGTGATATCCTGCGCATTAACCAGCCCAAATGAAAACACCATTAACACGGTGAGTATAAACAAAACGTTTCGTTTCATTGTTTACTCCTAATTACTTCGTTAACAGTTAACAATAATTGTTGAGCGTTCGTCTTATAGCCTTCCAAATAATATCCGGTAGATTGTTTTTGGAGTGAGAGCCACCTTACTCCTGAAATTATCCCACCAGAATTAAAAGGCTTAGATAAACGTTCTTTCACTTGAGCGCGTGCCATAATACCTCTTTTGAACGTCCTCCTTTCCATCTATTTTCGAGTTAAAGTATAGCATCACGCCTCATAAACATGATGCCATTTTTTATTATAATCTCAGTTTATTTACTTTCTATTACCGTTTTGTTAACATTTTGTGATTTTTAATCACATGTTTTTGATTAGAACTTTTTTTATCCTCAAAAGCGATTTTCAATCATACACCTAATTACATGCCGGTGCGGTACAGGGGGCTGGGCCGCCCTTGAAAACATAATTAACCATATAAACAAGGTCAGCAATATTCATATCAGGATCTTGACAGTTGACATCGGCCGTCCAGAAATACGGAGGTGGCGGTCCGCCTCTAAACAGAAAATTTACACCAAAAACCAGATCGGCTACATTTGGACCCTCGCCATCTCCATTAAGATCGCCACAGAATGTTCCGCCCAAAACAGTCAGCGAGCCATGATCCACAAAAACTCTGGTAGTGTCAACATGCGGCACATATTTATAAACCTCTTCCAGTGAGTCCGCCGGAGGTTGAGAGACTTTTTGCCAGCTATGACATTCATCCCCAATCCATTGAGTACAAAGGAAAAAATTTGTGTCCAGAATAGTGTCATAGGCCAGCCCAATTAAAGAGCCATTGGGCCGGGAAAAACTAAAATGATCGATAAAATGATATTCAACTAATATGGAAACATCGCGCGCCTGAGCAGTATCTTCAATAACATTTACATCCGCCAGCAGTTTCACCAAAGGGATCTGGCCGTGATTGCCCGGAAGAATTCCCGGTATATCCGGGTGCTGTTGAGAATAAGCTATGCCATAAATATTCAAATCCGTTCCTAAACCTGAAATCGAACGGGCATCGACACTGGCCCATCCCGAGATAAGAGTCCCGGTTGTGTCCCAACTGCCTATTTGGACTTCATTGGTATCAATGCTGACCGAATCATTATCAAGGGGATTTGATGGAATGTAGTTAACACATTCCAGGCCATCATATTCAATACACTTCCAATAGGTGGTATCAATTACAGTACTGTCATCGGTTTGAAATGACATAATATCCGGATTACCGAGTTTCAACCAGATATTAAATCCGGCGACAGTATCCTGATAATTGTCCAAAAAGACTGAAATGACAGAGTTTACTTCGCCCGATGCGGCAGTGGTATCACCAACTTTTACGAGTAAAAGGGGCTGGGCATCAGCATGTGGAATTACGAAAACACCACAGAACAATGTTAAAAAGAGAGCTAATTTGAGAGAACGTCTCAGGAACGAACCATTGAAGGCCATAACCTTCCTCCTTTACAATCAGGTTTAAGACTGTCGGACAACGTTACCATTAGCCATTGTTCAATAAGGCAATCCTCAATAATGAATTATAAGAACCCCTTTTCAAATTTCCATAAAATGTAAATTCGAAACTTGCTCTCTTCCAATCCATAAATTGTGTCTGTTCGATAACAGCGGTGTTCAATTAGTATCCTGTTGTAACCCCTTTGAACGACATTATTATGTCATACAAAGGTCGTAGTATTTGACAGTTCTCAATCGGAAGGCGACTTTAAATAAAGTCAATTGTGTTTTCTTCTAAGTATGGTCGTACCTATCATCCGAGGCCAATATACTGTAAGACCTGAAAATTGTCAATAGGAAAAACCAAAAAAAAGCTAACAACTACAGGGATTTACTAATCGATTGCCTGTCCGCAGCTTTACCTCCTATTATTCATAATTATTCTATAAATTTAATGGACTATAGAAATCCACATTATTCAGCCATTGTACGTTTTAATATTAATGTACTCAATCTTTAAGATTCTACCTCATTCCTGTCTATTCCATTGAACCTTTGAGCAACACTCATGCCGGGTAAAATATTGGAACATTGTGAATAAATCGATCGGACTCAATGATTTAAAATATATTAAGTTATTGGTTTATAACAAAATAACATGTTGTGCAATTTTTAAACAATATTATTGTGCAATTTTATAGTCAGTATTTCTGCATGTGTTTGCATAAGACGGGTATTTTGGATAGTATCATTACACTATTGTGCCTGGCAGACGCCCTCGTCTGCTGCAGGCAATGCCTGTTTTATATGGACACACGAGGGCGTGTGCCGCCCACATATAACCATATATACAAGCCTACATTAGAAGTGTGTAACAATTTTTAACCAATCCTATTTGTAACATCTCTTTTTTGATATGACTTTTGCAGGTATAATTAAATATTGACATAAAGAAGAACCTCTTTATTATAGCATCTTAAGAAAAATTTTATCAGCGAGTAAAAATAGTGGCAAAAATATCCAGAACCGTTAGAGAAATTATCAATACCGTTATCTTTTTATTAATTGTGGGACTTTTATTAACCTTCTACGCTATCTATCCGCTGAATAAAACCAAGGCTTCTATGGGACGTCCTGATATCGATGAATATAATAAGGATTCGGTATTGATAAATGATCCGGCCGCTTTTATTGAAGCCGGTTTTAATTTTGGGGATGATACCACCGGCTTGCCAATATGTGATACCTTTTGGGTTGAATCTGACGGCCTTACGACCTTAGCCTGTCTATATCTTGTTCCGCAGGTTGATTCAGCTTCATCGATAAAAGGAACAGTCGCTTTGCTGCATGATGATGGCTCAACAAGAGATTCACTTGTTACTCTAGCCCGTCAATTTACTGATAACGGTTATGAAGTCATAGTATATGACCAGCGGGCTTCAGGAAGATCCACAGGTATATACAGAGGCGACGGCCAATACGAAGCCAATGACCTTCAGGAAATAATTCGTTATCTGGATCTCAGGGGAAAAATAGTGCATCCCTTAATTGTGGTTGGATATTCTCTTGGAGCCGATGCCGCTATTTTGTGCGCCAACGAAGAGAATCGGATCGATGGTGCGATAGCCATTAATCCATATCTGTCATCTACCCGCCTGCTTGATCATTTAAAAGAAAAGCATGATCTGCTTTGGTTCCCGCTGTATAGAACTATGATGTGGTGGTGGTATGGCATCCGTTCGAGTTATGCCGCACCATATAGGGAGATTGATAATATACGCCCTGTGGCATGTAAAACTTTATTAGTGGTTGATCCGAAAAAATCAAACGATGCGGAGATTATAAAAATAAAAGAACTCTCCGACCCCAAGCTGCTTGAGATAAAAACGGAATCTATATCAGATGAGACTATTTTTTCTGAGGTAGAAAAATTAATCTCTTCTCTTTAACTGGATTGTCGAAACCGCAGGGGTTTCTACCTACAAAAACTGAATATCTTATTGTAGGGGCACGGCATGCCGTGCCCCTACATATATTATTATTCATCATAAATTCTTAAATTTTGGATCTAAAATCTTCTATCGCCGCACGGATGGCATCAGGGGCGAGATTGGAACAGGCGATTTTTTCTTCGGGAAGACCATCAAGAGCATCGGCTACTTCCTGTCTGGTCAATTTTGATGCTTCCTCCAATGACTTTCCCATAACCATTTCAGAAGCCATAGAACTGCAGGCGATAGCGGC
>JBDRQG010000040.1:0-2168 GCA_043826475.1 bacterium | reverse complement strand
AAGCCCCTTCAATGCAGCATGCTTCGTTATCGCTGCCGTCAACGTCGTCTTCCCGTGATCTATATGACCTATCGTTCCCACGTTAACATGCGGCTTCGTCCTCTCAAATTTCTTCTTTCCCATATCCCCCTCCCGTAATTTTGGTATTTAATTTTTCGTATTAAGAAATCTTATAAAAAAGCTACAAATGTCAGCAATCTTTCTTTCAGCCATAAAACAAGTATGCTCAACAATATGCAATTATAATTAATAATTGACTATGGAGCCCACGACCGGAATCGAACCGGTGAACCTCTTCCTTACCAAGGAAGAGCTCTACCATCTGAGCTACGTGGTCGCATTTACGGCTATATACTGAATGCTCCAAAAACAGGCCGAATAAAAATTACGATTTGGAGCGGGAGACGAGATTTGAACTCGCGACATCCAGCTTGGAAGGCTGGAGCTCTACCAACTGAGCTACTCCCGCACATTCCCATATAATCCTCTCTTAAAATTCCGAAAAAGTCCAGAGAAGTTTGCGTTTTCCCACAAATCTTGGAGCAATACTCCAGGAGAAAGCCATGTAGTTTATTCTCGATTCCATCACGCCAATAGAATCTCCTACATATGACTCGCTTTCAAGGTTGGTGGTGGGGGGAGGATTTGAACCTCCGAAGGCTTCGCCGACAGATTTACAGTCTGTTCCCTTTGGCCACTCGGGAACCCCACCCTGATGACATCTGGAGCCAGAGACAGGAATTGAACCCGCGACATCCTCATTACAAGTGAGGCGCTCTACCTACTGAGCTACTCTGGCCCGCTCAATTATTTCTTGTGTTTATAAAACAAAATAATAAAAATATATTTATTAATACCTACCTGTTTCGATAAGAACTTTTCTTTTTATACACCTTCAAAAAAAATATCAACAGTTATTTTACCAAAATATTGATGATTGTAAAGAAAAAATATTGATGATGATTAACAAATCTACGTTTATTGACCAAAACCTTTAATTTCAATCATTTTTTTCGTTTACCTCATTATTGAATTTGTAATATCCAGATTTATTCTGGTCTCATAAAAGCAGATAAATATCACCCTCCATGTTTATCGGGGCTTTCCAAAAAAGCTCAATATCGTCTCCCAAAAGCTAATATTAAATCATCAATCCTTGATATTCAGCCTTTTTATACTACATTAAGGATTAATCCTTGACAAAACCGCCTCTGTTTGTGTAATCGTTCAAAAATGTATTGGTTGCCAAGATATGCTCGATGCGGTCTTAACGCTTTGGAATAATTGAAAAATCTCCACTGAAAGCAGCTGGGTTAGCGCTCACTTTTTCGGTTCAATAACATAAATGGCTTGTCAGGCTGTACATATCGCAGCTTTTTCCGTTTTGATTATAGAAACCCTGTTGCAGGAAACGGAATCCAGTTGGTAAAATATCGTTAATTACAGTTCATGAGCCGTCGTTGGATAATAACCGTAACGTTAAAATACCATGACCGGCATAAGGAGCCGTAACAAAATGGTCAGAAATGTAATGGTTATTTCGTAACGACTCCTAAGAAAACTCACCAAAATAAATTTAAGGATTATGATTTTGAAAAATATAGTTACGGCAATATCCGCGGTCATATTTATTATTCTGATATCAGGTTGCGCTCACAATGATAATAAAAACGATAATAAAACGGTTTTAAATTATAAAAATCCGGAATCTCAAAGATCCGGTGACATTAATTCAACGACAACGGATATATACAAAGCAGTTTCAACTCCTTCATCAAACACATCCGCTGATCCGAATAAAAATAATTCTGTCGTTAAAAATCCGTCCGATTCGAATAATTCCGTTAATATATCAAAGGTAACCGATACGATAGAAAGCCCTCTTCCTGTTCCTGTTAAAGTTGCCTCTATCCATGAAAATAATACCCACAGCACCGAAATTGTTGATGATGCCGAAAAGAACGTTGATTCCGATAAAAATTCATCCCCTCAGAAAAAATCTGAGGAAGTGATGGACGAAGCACTTGATTATTGCCAGCTGGCCCAGGAGTTATGGCAAAAAGGCGAGTTGGATAATGCAATTGAAGCTCTGGATCAGGCCTATTCCCTGATTTTGTCGGTAGATATCAATGATAACGCAGTATTAACCCAGCAAAAAGAAGATATCA
>JBDRQG010000039.1:0-17199 GCA_043826475.1 bacterium | reverse complement strand
AAGGCAAGATCCCATAGCGATCCTGCCAATTAAACTATGTCAGGAGCACAGGGCTCCTGACCTACTCTGATTTACGTGCGTGGCAGACGCTCTCGTCTGCCAACGAAAAGGGGAACACGAGGGCGTGTGCCGCCCACAATTGTTAATATAAATATGGATAATTTAGGAATCATAAAAGCCCTTCTTAATCTTGCCCCGGTGCTGATATTTCTACTAATGCTGGTCTGGATGGACAGCTTCAAACTGGTCAAATACAAAGATGTGTTGCTTGCTATCGTGTGGGGGGCAATCATTGCCTTTATTTGTATATTTTTAAATAGTTGGATCGTAGTACTCCTCTCGTTTAAGATTATAACCTATTCCCGATACATTGCTCCAATTATCGAAGAACTGCCGAAGGCAGTCTTATTAGTATTCCTAATAAAGAAGAAACGCATCGGCTTTATGGTCGATGGGGCGATTCTTGGTTTTGCTATTGGAGCCGGGTTTGCCCTGATCGAAAACAGCTACCAGATGCAGGCGATAGAATCTGCAAATATTTATATGTGGTTGGTAAGAGGGTTTGGAACGGCGGTGATGCACGGCTGTTGCACAGCAATAATGGGCATAATTTCAATGAATCTTGTCGAGAGAAAAAGAAGGGATCACATCACTTTTATGATCCCTGGGATATTATTAGCAATTCTATTGCACTCATTGTTCAACCATTTCATCCTCCCCCCGGTTTACCTGACCCTTACGATATTAATAATCCTGCCCTTGATCGTTTACATTGTATATGAGCTGAGTGAAAAATCTACCCGCCAGTGGCTCGGCGCCGGGTTTGACAGCGATACGCAATTACTGGGAATCATTGTAACCGGAAATATTCAGGAATCAAAAGTCGGTTCATATTTCAATTCGTTGACGACGTTTTTTACAGGCGAAGTGATGGCTGATATGCTCTGTTATCTTCGGTTATATCTGGAACTTTCTATTGGAGCAAAGGGAGTTTTACTATTACGTAAAGAGGGTGTGCCGGTCCCGGAGGATCCCGAGATTAAAGATAAATTTGCTGAGTTAAGATATCTTGAGAAGAGTATTGGTACCACTGGACTGATAGCCCTCGCCCCGTTCATCCACACCAGCGATAAAGATCTGTGGCAGTTGTATATGCTGAGGCACACATACTAATAACATTGACTAAAATAGAGAATGATATTATATTTAGTTAAATTTTGGAGGGTTTTATGAATCATAAAATATTAAATATTATTCTCTTTATAATCTTATTTGCAACGTTATTAGCCCTTAGCTGTGGGAAAAGTAATCCTCAAAGCAGTGAAGTAGATGACAATTTCAAAAATGTTATTTTGCCTCTAAATGAAGGAAATATTTGGAGTTTTGATGTCTCCAGATACAATGCAACCGGTGGTGTTATTGAAAAGTATTCTATATATAATTCCATTGGATCGGATACTATTATATCAAATGTAAAATGGTATTCTATGTATTTTTATGATGATAACTCTTTGGAAAAATATGCATTGTTAAAAAACAGAGTTGATGGATTATGGAGAAGATTTTATGATGAATCCAATGCCCCTTTTAAAAGTGAAGAATTATTTTTGAAATATCCTGCAAATGTTGACGACTATTACTTAATTGAAAATGACACTATAATGGTAACGGTTATATCTACTGATACTACTATTACAGTACCGGGGGGAACATTTAATTGCTATTTATATAGATTCACATATGAACTCATAAATTCCTATATTATAAGTGATTTATATTTTGCTCCGGAAATAGGTTGGATAAAAACCGACAATTATATTGACCCAGAAACTATTACGATCTGGTGCTATCTTGATAACCAATGGGTATTGAAATATAATTTAATTAATGATTGATTATTCACTTATCTAATAATTCATATCTTGTGTTTGCAGTAGGTTTACAGTTTAAAAAAAGGCGGGTCCGAAGACGGAACCGCCCTACAAAAAATATAATCTTTATCGTGCCACCTACAACGTCACTGGCATGCCCATCATGGGCCAGATGATGCCGACAAACAGAGCCAGAACAATCATCAGCAATATACTCGCCGGGATACCGGCTTTGAAAAATTCACCGCTTGAGAACTGCCTGCTTTCATAGGCAATCGCATTCGGCGCCGCCCCAACCAATAACAGAAAGGGCATACCGGCCGTAACCAGAGCTGAGAAGAAAATCACTTCCGGAGCAACGCCCAGATATGGAGCAATCAATAATGCTACCGGTAATGAGATAGCAATAGCGGCGACGTTCATGATAAAGTTGGTCATAATCAAAACAAAAAAGGCTATGCCGATAACAAACCAGAACCAGGGGGCATTCTGAAGCATCCCCAGCCAGTTAACCGCCAGCCAACTGGCCGCACCGGTTTGCCACAGGCAGAAACCAATACTCATCGCTCCGCCAAATAACAGCACAATGTTCCAGGGAATCGATTCGAGATCTTTGATATCCAAAATTTTTAAAACAAAAAACAAAATGGTAGAGACAAGAATTATAGCGCTTTTACTGATCGGTTCAAGGAAAGGAATAAATGACCGGCAGCTTAAAGCAATTATTGTCAGGCAGACAATAATCAGAGCCAACTTTTCCGATCTTGTCATCGGGCCCAGCCTTTTTGAGAGCATTGTCGCTCTTTGCCTCAAGCCGGGGATTGTTTTATGTTCCGGTCTGAAAAAGACCATGATTAGTCCCCACAAGAGGAATGTCATCAATATCCCAACCGGAGCGAGATAATATGAAAATTCAAAAAATCCTATTTCCCTACCTACTATATCAGCAAAAAATCCAATCGCAACTGCCCCACGAGCGGCGCCCAGAAGAGTAATAATACTCCCTGCCCCAGCCACAAAAGCCATCCCGATAAATAGCCCTTTGCCGAATTTGGTCGGTTTGTCTCCTTCGTCATAGAGAGCATAAATAGCCATAAGAAGCGGATACAAAGCCGCCGCAACGGCGGTATGGGCCATGATCAATGTCAGGGCCGCAGTCATAACAAAAGTACCGAGATAAATCATGCTGGTTTTTTCACCAACCATCAGGAGCATTTTATAAGCCATCCGCTTGGTAAGACCTGTTTTGGAAAATGAAAAGCCGATAACAATCGATCCGATAATGAACCAAACCGAGGGGTCCATAAAATCACCAAAGGCAATTTTTGGATCGCGTATCAGGAAGACGCATTGGATTACACCGATAGTAATACTTGTGACGCCGATCGGGACCACTTCAAAAACCCACCAGGTAGCAGCCAGTAAAAATAATCCCAGCGCCGCTTTCCCCTGAGAAGATAAAGAGAAGATTTCCCCGCCCGGATCGATAGCATCAGGCCAGGCAGAGCTGAAATTTACTATCGAAAATAAGCCAACCCCCAATAACATCAAAAATATTCTTTTCCAGTCAACACCCGGCTTGGTTCCCGCAATTTCAATATCATCAGGCATCGGCCCCAATTCAGCCTGAACCGAACCGATATCTTTATCTGATAAATAACGTCTAAGCATCCCGATAATCTCCGTTCTTTGACAGCTAAATCAAGTCCTGTTACAGCAGAATATTGGCCACCTCATGAAAGACATCAACGCTTCTGACTACCCCGACAACTTTTCCTTCTTTAAGGACCGGTATAAGATTCAGGTCATCACGGATCATTATATGAATCACTTTAAAAAGATGATCCTCGAAATCGACTGTGGCCTTAATGGGAATCATAACGTTACTTATGGGAATTTCAGAATGTTCCCTGATGGCTCTGGTGATTTTCCCCGAAGAGACTTCAACCAGATCGGGATCGACATCAACATCATAAACCCGGCGCTGATCGGCGACATGCATATCGTGAAGAAAATTCGGTTCCAATGCACCCAGAATATCCCGGCGCCGCACCACTCCCAAAAGGCGGTATTTTTCATCAAAGACCAAAAGGGCTCTGGGAAGGGAGGATCGCCCTTTAAATTCAATAGTCGATTTCTCAAGCTCGGCCACCCCCTGCCTCAAAGAGAACCAGTGGGGAATATGGGGGTATTTATCAAGCGAGATCATTATATCCCCGGCTCGATTAGTAGCCATAATTTACTCCTGATTTATAGTAAAAATAAAAATATTTCATAATATCGCAAGAGACTAATTACTCCTCATTTTTGATGTTTAAGAAAACAGACCTAAGCCTGTTTGTCAACAAGCATCGGATCGTCATTTTATTAACTTTTATTTAATTTATTGTAGCTATATTGGTATCTGTTATAATAATAATGATGGAGGTTACTATGATTACTTTTCAAAAAAGAGAAGATATCGCTCCGATATGCCCGCACTGCAAAAAGGAGATAAACAATATTCTGTATCAGGAATTAAAAGGGGATCTGGGCAAACGCTGTATCTATTATTGCCCTCAATGCAAAGCAACTCTGGGGCTTTCACACCGCAAGGGCTTGACTTTTGGATGGTAGCACGGGCATAATCTTTCTTACCACAAGGTGCTGTTAAAGATTTTTGATAATTCTAATCCGTATAGCTTTTTCTATCCTTGCTAAATGAGTCCCTAATCCTCTATAATGTAAATTATGAGAATTCTGCTAATAATGGCTTTAACAACAATAATGCTCCTTTCCGGATGCAGTGAAGAAAAAAATCCTATAATCTCGCAGAAGAGCACTGCCAATATTAACGGGAGTGTATTAGCCTATTATTGCGGAATAGGTGATATTATAAATAACATTCCGATTGACCAGCGCTACACAACGCAAACAGGTTATGAAGTGCCTGTTAGTTTTATAAAACCGGACGATAACGCCTATTATGCAACAACCGATGACTCCTCCGAATTTTCCCTTACAGTCGATACTGGGATGTATACTGTAACCTTACAACTGGCTCACAGCTACCCTGATACCATCTATAATGTGCATATCAATAAAGACACAACTATGGAGCTTATTCAAAAATATGATTTCTATTTCTCGGATACAATTGTAATCTCTTTCCAAACCGACAATAAACCGGCTTCTATAATTGCAGAGATGGAGGACATGGTATTACTGGATTCTTTGATTGAAAATATGATATTACCAGATAGTGCCCGAAGAGATACAGTGCTTGATCCAATCAGGGGATTAGTGGCTCACTATTATGTCCCCCTCAATTCTAATATTCTCCTATGGGAAGTTTTAGAAAACATCCTGCTGACTTATTCGGCTTTTTCTGATTCGTTTAATAACGATATGTGGTTTAATCCCGGATATTATATCTGTCCTTAGATTCATAAATTATTAACATCACATTTTACTTCAAATAAATTAAATTCCTTGATCTTTGCAGGTTGAATAAGTTTATATTCAGCCATGAAAATATCATTGTCAACCGCTCGAAGGATTGCCATAAATGCCCAACTCCTCGATGGACGAACTAAACTTTCCGATGGGAAAATAGGCGTTGAGCAGATTATTAACCACCTGGGTTATATTCAGATCGACACCGTTCAGGCTGTACGTCGCGCCCATCATCAGACTATATGGAGCAGGCTGCCATCCTATGACTCAGAAATGTTGAATGCATTAATAAAAGGCACTTGTGCCTTTGAGTATTGGGGGCATGCCCTTTCTTATTTGCCAATTTCGGATTACAGGTATTATCTCCCTCGTATGAAAGAATTTGCTGATCCTTACAGCAAGTGGGAAAAGGAACGATTCGAAAAATATGGCAAGTATATGAAACCGGTGTTGGAACGTATCCGCAAAGAAGGCCCCCTTATGTCAAAGGATTTTGTAATAAAAATACTCCCAAAAGGCTCCACACCACGAGAAAGAAATCCATTTAAACCGGCACTGGAGATGCTTTTCTGGCGAGGAGAAATTATGGTCAAAGAGAGGCGAAAATTCCAGCGGGTTTATGATCTCACCGAACGAGTTTTGCCTGACCATATCAAGACTACTTTTCCAACTGAAGAGGAATATGGCCGTTTTCTTATAAAAAGAGCTTTACAGTCCTATGGCATTGCAAATGAAAAGGAAATCCGCAATCATCTTTATATGGGCAATAAAGAACTCGTTGCAAAAACTCTCAAAAAAATGTTGGAATCGGGACAGGTTGTTTCAGTAACAATAGAGAATAACAAAGAGGCATACTATGCCTTATTTGCAAACATAGAATCCCTTACCAAATTAAAAAAGATCAAGCCTTGTCTGCATATGCTTTCCCCCTTCGATAATATGGTTATTCAGCGAGAAAGAATTATTGATTTGTTTGGTTTTGATTATACTCTTGAATGCTATGTCCCTCCGGCAAAACGTAAATGGGGTTATTGGGTGATGCCTATTTTATGGGGAGAACAATTTATCGGGCGCTTTGATCCCAAAGTTGACCGTAAGAAGAAAATACTGAATATCGTTAGTCTTTATTTTGAAGATGATTTCAATAAACAAAGCGAGGTGATCCCTCACCTGGCTAATAAATTTGGAGAGTTGACTAAATTTAATAATTGCGCATCAATTAATATTATCAAAACTTTTCCATCAAATGTTAAAAAGAACCTTCAAAGTGAATTAAAAAAGATTATATTGTAAACTATGAACGATAATGATTCCAAAAAGAAGCCTATCTGGTTTTTTCATCCTCCCCAGTATTATTCGATCAGGTTATGGCTGAAGCATTATTTCGGCGGATTGTATCAACGATCAGATGAGCATCATATCTTTCTTTACTCCGGTGGATTGTCGTTTTCACTTTTTGTCTGTGTGGTGCCAATTATACTGGTCTTGTTTGCCGTACTTGGATCAATACTTGAGAAATCGACTCTTGAGAATGAAATAATCACCATGATAGATAGAGCCATACCTTATGAAACTTATAACGCTACCGTGAAGCAATTTATATTGGAGCGTATCGAAGAGTTCCGCACTCATCGCAGAGCAGCAGGAATCATCGGCGCCTTTGGTTTGCTTTTTGCCGCCAGTGGACTTTTCAGCAGTATGAGAACGGTGTTGAATAAAGTCTTTTCCACGGAAGTTGAGAAACATGCTCTTATTGGAATACTCCGTGATCTGGGGATGGTTATTATTGTTATGGCTTATGTTTTGATTTCGGTTACACTTTTGCCGATTATGGAGGTAATCAAAGATTCCGCCTCAAGTTATAAAATTTTAAGTTTTATTCAGTTAAGTCTCGTGGACAGAATATTTATCGGAGTGGCTTCATTTTTGATAATCTACCTTGTCTTTTTCACCCTGTATTCTCTTATCCCCTATGAAAAGCTGCAACGAAGGATTGTGATTGTAAGCGCTTTGTGGGCGACGGTGCTTTGGGAGATCGCACGACAGGCGTTTGGATATTATATTACCCACATAGCAACATTGAAAGCAGTTTACGGAACCTACCTTTTCCTTATCGTAGTGGCATTCTGGTTTTATTATACTTCTTTGGTTTTTATTCTCGGGGCAGAGATAGGGCAGTTGTACCGGGAGAAAAATTCATAGTAGTAGGGCAGAACCATTTTACATTTATCGGTTCTGCTATTTTCGTACTGAATGTGGCAGAACTACTAAAGAGTTCTACCCTACTTTTTTATGCTTTTTGACATCACCACACATCTATAATTAACAGAAGTAGGGCAGAACCATTTTCCTTTTATCGGTTCTGCCTTTTTTAATCACAAATCTTCTTACTCATCACCACGCTTCTATAATTAGTCACATCCCAAGAAATATATTCTATAAATCGGTAGCCTAATCTTTTATACCATTCAATCAAATGCGAGGCTCCTTCGGCGGTATCAAGAGCCAGTTCCTTATCCCCGTTCTCATGTGCAATCTGTTCGACATACTTAATTAACTTTGTTGCGATACCATGCTTTTGTAAAGCCGGTTCCACCCCCATTTGCCCCATATGAGACACACCTTGTGTGTTCAAAAAGGGAGAGCCGTGGGTATTTTCCGAAGTATAATAGGTAATGGTCCCAATGATATTATCATTGAAAACTGCTACATAACATTGCCCTTTGGAGATTCTCTCTTTGGTCTGTTCGGGTGTTTGATGGGTGGCGTAATATCGAAAGCCCATTTCGGCCAACACTGCATAGGCTCTGTGCAATAGATCCGTCAGCTCTTCGATAGAATCGGAGTCGTTTAATGGGCGGATGGTTAAATTATATATCATTAATAAATATCTGTTTACTATTTGTAATATAATTAATTTTGATTAATATGTTCATAATAGCCTTCTTCTAATGAGTGGTACCATGAGTCTAAGTGTGGAGGTAAATACATTTTCCAGCCAGTTGTTGTATTTATAAATATTAATTCTTCTTCCATTGTTCTATCTTTAAATATTTCTACATTTATAAGAGCTGAAGCTTTATCGGCTGAGTAAAATTTAACAGATAATATTTCTTTTACTTTTGCAGTGTAGAATAAACCACTATTAGGTTCTCCAAAAAAAGCAAGAAACAAGTTTAAAAAATATTGATCAGTACTATCACTTAAACCTTTAGCATCATATTTCTGACTATTACCCTCTTCAACGGTTAGTAAAGCTTTAATCATTAAACTTCTAATTTTTTTTAATTCACTCTCTTGTAAATAAGATGCTAACGAATTACCATCAAGTCTTGCTAACGCAGCATATGCATTTATTATATCATTCTTAATCTTGTCTTCATATTTTACATTGCTTGATTGAATTTCTTCTATTTTTGAAAGAATTTCTTTAGCATCTGAAATCAATTTTGAATACTTTGGATTGGCTTTACTTATGATATATTTCAGATCAGAAATGCTGTTTTCATACTGTCCGGTTATTGCAAAAGCTCTGCCTCTTTGAAGATAAGCATGAAAATATTCCGGATTAATTTCTATTGCCTTGTTATAATCATCTATAGCTTTGCTAAATAATTCAGATTTTAAATATAAATTTCCTCTATTATAATAAATTTTAGCCCAGGCTGGATTTAACTCTTCAGCCTTATTATAATCAATAATAGCTTTTTCTGGTTGCTCTATAAGAGCATAAAAGGCTCCGCGATTCAAATATGCAACTGAATGTTCTGGATATTTTGAGATGATTTTGCCGTAGCAGTTAAGAACAGAATCGAACATATTTTTATATGAATACAAAATTGCATTTAATAAATTTAAAAGTATATAATTGTCAGAGTCATCAGTTATAGTACTTGCCAGCTGAATGCTCTCTTCAAAATCCCCGGTATTAAACATTAAATCACATTCAATATATTTCAAAATATTATTTTCTGGATATTCCTGTTTCATTATTGTCAACCAGAAAGCTAAACTCATTAAAGTATTGTCACTCAATTCAGATAAAGTAACATCTCTCTTACAGTCTATAGAAAGGCAGGATATAGAAAGAAGATAACTTTTCACCGGATCATCTGTTGCTGAAGTATCATCATTGAGGATTTCATAAACTCTATTCCAATTGCCATTAACCACTTCTAATTCAAGAATTTTATCAAAAGCCATACAATTTGTTGATATAACAAGTAATACTAATACAATTATTTTCTTCATAACTCTTCCCTGATAGTTATTTACTATTTGATTATAGCATTCTCTAAATTTAATAGATTTTTTTTTAGAAAGAAGAAAAAAATTACAACTCCACCTACTCATACCTCAACGCCACGATGGGGTCGACTTTGGCGGCGCGCCAGGCTGGGTACAGACCGGCGATCATACCGGTTCCGCCTGATAATAAAAGAGCAATTATAATCCATATCGGTGAGAGGAAATATTTCCATTCCAAAAGGGATGTGACAAGTAATCCAATACCCGCTCCGACAATTATACCTACAATCCCTCCCAGTCCGGTAAGCGTGGCCGCTTCGACTAAAAACTGAAATAGGATATTGGCTCTTCGAGCTCCGACCGCTTTTCTTATGCCAATCTCTCTGGTTCGTTGTGTCACCGCTACCAGCATAATATTCATCACGCCGATAATCCCCACCAATAACCCCACGCAGGCGACAGCAGTTGCTCCCAACTGAATACTGGTGGTAATCTGCGCCAGTTCATCTTTGAAAGCATCTTGAGTCAATATTCCGAAATTGTTTTCTTCGTCAGCCTGAACATTGCGCACTCTCCTCAAGGCGCTGACCACCTGATCGAAGGCTTCAGGAAAAGCCGCCCGTGAAACGGCGCTGACAACAAGATAGACACGCTCAGTATTGGGATAGAGTTTTTCAAAAGTAGTCATCGGCATAAAAATAAAATCATTTTCACTTATGTTAAACAGATCCTCGACCCTCTCCTGTACGCCGATACAGGTAAACTTCCAGCCATTGATGGTAATTTCCTTGCCGATAGCCTCGGAGTTATCATCAAAAAGGGCATCAGCCACTTCGGGACCAATTACACAGACCATAGCCGCCCGATCAAGATCGTTTTCATCTATAAAGCGACCGTAGGCAACCTCCCTGTCAGCCACGATCGTCTGTGTCGGCCAACAGCCCCTTAAATCATCGGGATTGCGAATTGATTTCTCACCGTACTTGGCAATATTATTAAAGGCTTTTTTCTCAGGCGATACGGCTTTTACCAATGGGCACATCTCCTGAATGGCGAGCGCTTCTTTCATGGTGATATTTTTACGCCGGCGTTCTTTATCGGTAAGATTATCAAAATCGGTGTTTTCTTCCCATTTGGAAATATACATGACATTGCTGCCGATTTTATCGATCGAAGCCTCGGCATACTCGTTGAAGCCATCCATAATAGTATTTACAAGAATTACCGCACCGACTCCGATCATCACCCCGATAATAGTCATAACGGAGCGGAATTTATTCGACTTGACTGATTCCAGGGCCAGACGCATCCCCTCTTTGGTTTCGGCCCATGTTTTTGTCCATTTACTCATAGCTAAGCGCCTTTATCGGATCCAGACGGGATGCTTTCATGGCTGGATAAATTCCAAAAAATAATCCTACTCCGGTTGAAATGCCAAAACCCAGTATTATTGCTAATGAAGTTGGTGTTATATAAATGTCTAAAAGATCATTAAGGATAACCTTTCCCAAATAGACGCCTAAAACAATTCCAAGAATTCCCCCAATAAGAGAAAGGATCAATGATTCGTAAAGAAACTGCACGAGGATATGTTTCCTTCGGGCTCCAAGAGATTTGCGGATTCCAATCTCACGGGTGCGTTCAGTGACCGAGATCATCATGATATTCATAATAACAATTCCCCCCACTACAATCGAAAGGAGGGGTAGAGAGATCATAAGGACTCGGAAAGCAGCTGTTATATCATTGACAAAGCTTAACATGGCGTCAGGGGTGAAAAGAACAAAATCATCCTCGTCATCAAACCCGAGCTGCCGTTGGGCACGCAAAACCGCTCGAACCTGTTCCATAGCTCTTTCCCGCCGTTCCAGAGTAACTGCCCCGACAAAAATATTAACCGGATCACCCGGTTGTTTAAAAATTTTCTGATGTGTTGATAACGGAATCACAACAAACTCATCCATCCCCTCAATCATGGCTCCATCCATCTTCTCCGCCACGCCGATAATGGTAAATTCCCGATCACCGATTTTGAGCTTCTTTCCTAATGGATCTTCATCGGGGAAAAATCTTTCATAAACTTTGAATCCGATAAAAGCAACCTGTTTTCTTCTCTGATCATCCTCCCATGACAGGTATCTTCCTTTGAGGAGATCAAAAGCTTTCATATCCATCATATTGGGGGTTTCACCACGGATTTCCACCCAGCGTAACCGCGCGCGACCATACTTGAGATGCTCCGAATCATAAGTTTCGGCTCCGACAAATTCACAATCAGGGCAGCCCTCTTCAATAAGGGGGATTAAATTGCGAGTCAGTTTTTTTCGTTTCATCCGTTCAAAATACTGGGTCATTGTCATATTAAATCCAAAGCGGGAGACGATAAACGTTTTGGCGCCAAGTGAAGCAAAGACATCTTCGATTTTAGACTGCATACCCTCGACCGTGGAGACAATGGCTATAACCGATGTCACCCCCATTACCATTCCAAGAACGGTCAAAAATGATCGGAGCTTATTCGCCCAAAGAGCAGCGAAGGATTCTATGACTAAAGAGAAAAAAACCATTATAAATTTACATTTCAATTAATAAAATATTGCATAACACATATAGCGGCAATGCCGCCTTCGCCATCTACTCATTCATACGGTCGAGTGATTGTTGATCGATTTTCACACCCGCACTGTCATCAAGCTTCCTAAGGGTCTGGAAAGATCCGGAGATAATTGTGTCACCTTCGTTGATACCATCGAGAACAACCAGATTGCGTTCATCGGCAATGCCGGTGATAATTTCTTTAAATACAGCGATACCGTTGTTGACAACAAAAACGCCGGTCTTTTTAATCTCTTCAGATTTTTTGCTTTTCTTATTTTTTTCATTTTGACCGGTAATAGAATCGTTTTGATCATCAATCTCGGCGGCATTCACATTATCAACCAACCCGCTATTGGAATCTTTACTGGCAATTTCTTTTAATGAATCGGGATCAAAGGCTCGATTTACGACCGCCGCATAGGGAATCAGCAAAGCATCTTTAACGCTGTTAGTGGTAATGTCGACTGTTGCTGACATACCGGGGCGAATAACGGCATCAGTCTCGGCAAAGCGGACTTTTACTCTAAAACTGGTGGTGTAATTTTCCGTCCCCTGTCCGGATATGCTCGCTGAATTACCAATTTCAACCACATGTCCAACGAAGTTGGTGTCACGGTAGGCGTCGACCCGGATTTCAACCGGTTGATCGATTCTTACTTTGGCGATCTCGGTTTCATCGACATCAACCTCGACTTCGAACACCGATAAATCAGCAATGGTCAGAAGCGTTTTCCCCTGAGTGAACGAGGTCTGCGCCTGGGCAATCTCACCCACTTCGCAATTGAGATAGGTAACAATCCCTTCCATCGGAGCTACGATTTTCGTTTTTGTCAATCTATCTTCTGCCTGTTCCAGACGGGCCTGTGCGATTTTGGATTGAGCGGTCATCGCCTCAAAGTTGGCTTTGGAATTTTCGTAGGTAAATTTGGCATTGGTGAATTCTGTTTCTGAATTCAGCTTCTGTTCATACAAACTCAACTGGCGTTCATATTCTTTTTTATTTAATTCAAACTGCGCCCGAGCAGATTCTTTACGAGCGATATATTCATCGAGGCTAAATCTAGCCTGCTCAACATCGGCTTTAATCTGAACCGTATCAAGAGTAAGCAAAGGCTGGCCTTTAGATACGAGATCGCCTTCATTAATGTAAATTCTTACGATTTGAGCCGGGACTTCCGAAGAGATATCTACTTTTGTCTGAGGCTGGATACGGCCGGAAGCAGTTACGATTTCCGAAATATCATCCACAAAAGCCAGATCAGCTTGGACCTCGGTTTGATTTCCATTGGAGGCGGTTAATTTTACAATTATAATTGCAATTATAACTAATGCTCCAAGACTGATAAATAGGAATTTTTTTGATTTAATTTTCATCTTAACTACAGACCCTGTATAAAGTTAGCATTTTCTTTATTTACTTAACTACTTATAAAATATTCATTTTATATATCATACAATTACAACATTTTTCAATAAGAGCGACTTTGTCACTCAATATTATTTGACGGCTTTGCGGGTAAAAGGTTGCAGATGATTAATTTTTAGAGTTTTAACTCAATATTAGCGGAGAGTATCTAATCTTGTCTTTGGTACCACTCGGGGTTGTGGTTTCGATTTACTGGCTTCCCTGGATACCACCCATCTACTCCAGAGTCGGATAAAAACCAAACGATTTTGACATATATAATAGCAGAATTATCTTAACAAGTGTTACATTAATCGAGGATAGGACATAAAATTACGTGTCAGAATTATATGATGGTGTATATTTAGCGTATGTCAATGAGTTTAAATAAAAAATGATGGCTTTATAGGGAAAAGGAAAAAAACGTGGAAATAACGGTTATGAATAAATTCTTGCAGCGGATTGAGTTATTCAGTGAGTTGAACGACAAAGAGCGGGCTATGATAGTCGAACTAGTCGAAATCCGTGAGCTTGAAAAAGATGTTCTCTTGTTTCAGGAAAACGATCGTCAAAAGAGTCTCTACCTGATCTATGATGGTGAAATTGAGTTGCTCAAGAAAAGCCCCTTTGGCGAGGAAAAGCGGCTGTCGTTTTTCAGCAAATATGACTTTCTCGGCGAGGGTGCGCTGTTGGATAACTATCCGCATTCGACGACAGCCCGCACTCTGTTGAAAACTGTCGTGTTTGTGATCAGTTCCGACAAATTCCGCGAATTTTGTGCCCCCCGGCCGGAATTAGGAATGAAGATATTCTCCAGCGTGGCGCGCGTTATATCTCGACGGATGCGCCAATCTGGTACCCGCATGGTCAACGTAGCGGCGCAATATGTTTCCGGACGGACACGTACTGAACACGACTTGCTCGGAGATCGAAATGTTCCATATGAATTTCTGTATGGCATACAGACACTCCGCGCGCTGGAAAACTTCAATATCAGCGGGATCTCACTAATGCAGTTTCCCACTCTCGTTGTCGCGATTGCAATGGTCAAACTAGCAGCCGCCCGAGCCAATTTCGAACTGGGTCTTTTATCAAAACCAACCGCCGATGCCATCTGTCAGGCTTGTACCGAGATTATCAACGGAAAAAATCACTCTCAGTTTGTGGTTGATGTAATTCAGGGTGGAGCTGGCACTTCCACCAACATGAACGCCAACGAAGTCATCGCCAATCGAGCACTGGAGATACTCGGGTATGAGCGCGGCGAGTATCGTTTTTGCCACCCCAACAACCATGTCAATCTGTCTCAATCCACTAATGATGCCTATCCTACAGCGCTTAAAATAGCGCTAATTTTCGCCAATGGTCAACTCACAGCATGTCTTAAACAACTGGTTGATTCATTCCGTCACAAGGCTGGAGAATTTGGTTCAGTAATCAAGATGGGCCGCACTCAGCTACAGGATGCTGTACCCATGACGCTGGGACAGGAATTCGGTGCCTATGCCACGACGCTTAACGAAGAAATTGTCCGCCTGGAACAGAATGCCAGATTGTTTCTTGAAATAAACATGGGGGGAACAGCCATCGGCACTGGTATCTGCGCCGACCACAGGTTTTCAGATAAAGTCATCAGACATTTAAAGGAAATAACCGGGTTGGAAGTCGTTCTGGCCGAGAATCTGGTAGAGGCTACCCAGGACACCGGAGCATTTGTGATATACTCGTCGGCCATCAAGCGTCTGGCGGTTAAATTGTCAAAAATATCCAATGATCTGCGACTGTTGTCGTCCGGTCCACGCACGGGGATCAACGAGATTAACCTACCACCGATGCAGCCTGGGTCCTCAATAATGCCCGGCAAGGTCAACCCGGTTATCCCCGAAGTCGTGAACCAGATTGCATTTAGAGTCATCGGCAACGATCTGACCGTCACTCTCGCCGCTGAAGCCGGTCAGCTTGAGCTGAACGTCATGGAACCGATTATCGCCACCAGCCTTTTTGAATCGATTGAGATACTCAAGAATGGTATGGTCACACTTAGTAAGCGTTGTGTTGATGGTATCACTGCTAATACCGATCACTGTCGAAATTTGGTTGAAAACAGTATCGGTCTTGTTACGGCTTTGTTGCCGGCTCTGGGTTACGATCTCTGTACGGGTCTTGCGAAGGAAGCCCTGGATTCGGGTCGCGGTGTCTATGAATTGGTGCTTGAGAAGAACCTGCTTTCAAGAGAGGAGCTGGACAGACTACTCTCGCCTGAAAACATGATCGGTCCGAGTCAGACCTACTGAGACTGGTAACTGGAGTACATAGCTGAGGAGAAGATTCGGATCGTTCTGGAGATATTTTTTCTATGAGCACTAAAATGACAGCGTTTTTAGTCGCTAATTCCCGTGAAGTTGTTTAAAGGCATAATCTTGCTTTCTGTTTCCATAGTAAACTATATTTCTCAGTATTATCCGGATCAATTTATAATCACATATCTTAATACAAGAGTCCATATTTAAAGATGAATTCCAGGGTCATCTCATCTATTATCTTGACGGTTTAAAAATAAAGGCTATATTATCCTATATAAGACCAAACCGAGCCTTAATGGCTTGATAGTTAATTACTTCTAAGGTTTACTCGTGATTTATTCTGGTTCGGCAAAAGCACGATTTTTTTTCGTAAAAAATTATTTAATCATATCAGGCAGGTATTCATGTTCATATCTAAATTGTATTTAGGAAAAAATATATTAACAGCAGGAATCGGGGTACTGTTTTTACTTATCGCAGCAGTCTCTTCAACCAAGGCAGAACAATTAAGCATTGATTATTCGATCAATCAACCCATAGTTGAAAAGGTTGCAATTGGAGCCGAATCGTATGACCGCATTATAATTGCCGATGCTCCCAACGGGGGTGATATTAATGCCCCTTCCCTTCCGTCGACCGGAACACAAATTTTATTGCCCTTTGGAAGCAAAGTCGAGAGTATTGAAATTATCACCGGGGAAAGAATACTGATCGGGAAAGATTTTAAGATCGAACCCAATTCACAGCCAATCCCCCTATCTGCCGACCCGGCAAATAGAGTTATACCAATTCCCGATAAAGCTATCTATGAATCGGATCAATTGTACCCGGAAAATCTTTTTGAAAATATCGGGACCTATGGTTTCAGGGGTTACCAGATATTAATCCTGAAACTGCATCCGGTCCAGTATCTCCCATCAACAGGGGAATTATTCTACTATCCCAACCTAAGCGTTGTCGTAAATACGGTAGCAGCTGATAAATCATCAAATATGTTTCGCGGCCTGCCTGTAGATGAAAATGAGGTTTTGACCCGAGTGGATAATCCTGATTTGATTTCCACTTATGCCGGCGCCTTAAAATCATCAGCCTCAAATTATGATCTTTTAATTATTACCACCCCCAGCTTAGCCGCTTCTTTTCTACCGTTAAAAGATTACCATGACACCACGGGGATATTAACCGAAATCCATACCACTGACGAAATTGGCAGTACTAATCCTGATGATATTCGAGCTTATATCAAACTGGTTTATTTAAACGATGGTATCCAGTACGTTTTAATCGGTGGAGATGACGACATTATTCCTTCTAAAGATATGTATGTCGTTTCATATCC
>JBDRQG010000038.1:0-2692 GCA_043826475.1 bacterium | reverse complement strand
TTCTATCTGAAAATAAAGGCTTGATGACATTAGGGTACCACATTACGGAAAACAGGATAAGTGTTAAAAAAATCATATCTCAGTTTCAGATATACATTATCATTAAATCTTATCAAACTAACCGTTATAAGTTAGCCATATATTCTCTCTTTGCATTCATTATTTTTGCCGGTTAAAAAAAGTATTCCAACTTTATAAAAATTCTCTTTCTAATAAAACTCATAAAAGTCCCTTCTGCGTCGCCATTAATATATATGCAGGATAGTGCTATGGATAAAGCATCGTCCAGAAACAATGTTATTTCAGGATAAAATACAAATATCTTCTTTTCCGGCTCGCAGGCAAAACCCAACTGTAAAGTATGCAAATCCAAAATTGGATAGCGAAGTACGGACATTAAATAGTATTCCTGTGTCAGTCCACTGTTAATATGATAATACTGCATCATAAAATAAAGATCATCGCCAAAAGTATATTCGCCTCCGGCTGTAATTTCATAAGAATCCTTACCAGTATCCGGAACGCTATAGCCACCTTCCGCCCACAAAGCGACTTCGCCGATCGAGCCGATAAAATCGGCGCCGTAAATTTGCACATCGCGATAACATCCATTTGTCCGGGGGATATCTTCTTTACCTTTAAAATAGCTGGCTGATAAGTCAAACCCCATTATGGATTGAGTCGAAAGTTTGAGAGCATATTCCGAATTTTTCAGGTTTTTCTCAGGCAGTGGCACATCAGGGAATTCCAGAGCCGGAATAAAATAGGGGATATAAACACCTCTGAATATGAGATTATTGACTGGGTAGTATTTCAGTTGAAAAGCTGTTACTCCCAGGCGATCTTCAGGAATCAGAGTTACCTCTTCGCTTAAATCATAAGGATTAATATTATTGGTAGGATTGATCATCCAGGCTGTTCCCCAGTTGATGATTTGCATACCTGCACGAAAATCGCATCTGCTACTGTAATAATCCATATACGCTTCGTTAAGCTTCCAGTCAAAGCCAGCATTTTTTGTGCTATACATTTTCACGTTGACAAAGGCGTGTACTTTTTCACTTAAATCGCTGTCTAACTTTAGCCGGAATGTGCTGCGGGACCAAACTTGTTGTGATGAATCTAAGCGGACGCTGGCCCTGGTATTTATTTCACCGCTAATTTTGGGCATATTTTGGGCATTGAGGTTCCAGGCAATCAAAAAGAGAGTTACTAATAAGAAGTGCAATTTATTTACCATTGGATATTCCTTATTTTTTTTCCAACTGCCGGGTAGTAAACGTTTCATCCGGTATCTCGCTGTTCAATCGAATTTCTTTATTGACGATAATTGTCTTGCTACCCTTTTGCACATTTTGCATTTCATTTCTTTTTGTGACCCAAAAACCGTCCACTTGTTCAATATTTGATGAATAGAGAATTTTAAGCAAGTCGCCGTGTAAATCGTAATACTCGGTTTTCATTGAGTAATAATTTTCCTTATCAATCCATTGTTTCTGTTTACTATAAGTTACCTCTTCCAGGTTTTTGGGAATAAGTTCCAGGATATAACAATCATGATTCTCGTATTTCTCTTCACCGAGTAATTTGGTATTGTATTTTTCAATCAGTGAAAATCCGCCGACATCATCATAACTGAAATCACTGCCCATAAAACTGCCGCCCTTGTTTTTAGTGGCAATACGGCGCACTTTCTTTAGCGCCGGCAGATAGAGCCAGTCATTATCATTCAGCGAAAGAAAACTGGTTCCTTTAACATTAGCTGGTTCTATAAATCTTACAAAAGTGGAATCATCTCCTTTCATCCAGCTTTCTATCGTTCTAATTTGTTTAGCTTCCGATTTATGAACGATGGTCATTTCGCTGACCATTATTTGTGTGCCTGGACTATTTTCATCTTCTTTGAGTAGTATTTCGTTACCTGTTAATCTCTGGGCGTTTGATGATGATGTGAATATCAGCAAGACCATAATTATACTAACCATTGTTATGCTAAAATTTTTAATTTTGATTCTCATATTGATTATCTCCATAAATTAATGCTTGGTGTTTGAATTATTGGTCATTGGAATTTATTTAGTTTTTGTAATTTCATTCTTGCTTTGCTTGTCCCGCAACAACAATAAAGCCGGCAATACGGTCATTGACGCCATAGATGAGAAAAACATAGTCAATGCAATAAGCCAACCGAAGCGCTGCATCGGCGGCATAGATGCAAATACCAATACTAAAAAGCCCAAACCCACGGCGGCGGCATTGTAAAAAATTGCCTGGCCTGTATTGGATATAGTTATCTTTATGGATTCTTCAATGCTCTGACCAGCGCTAAGCTCTTCCTTATAGCGGTAAAAGAAGTGAATGGCATAATCGATTCCGATACCGATAACAATACTAGCGATGACAGCCGATGCAACGTCAAGCGGTATATTGAACCAGCCCATTATTCCAAAGTTCAGTATCACTGTGAGCACAATAGGGATAGTGCAGATTGCACCATAAGTAAACGACCGGGTTATGATAATCATCAGGACAAAGACGAACAGTATTGCCACGGCCAAACTTTGCATTTGACCCGTTATCAGCAAATTGTCCATATTGTGCGATAATATCGGTTGACCTGTTAATACTACTTTAACATCACCTGTAAAATGCTTTTCAATTGCTTTTTCCACTTTAATAATCATTTTATCCC
>JBDRQG010000037.1:0-11697 GCA_043826475.1 bacterium | reverse complement strand
ATCCAATGTCGGGAAATCTTCTCTATTGAACCGGGTGGTCGGGCAAAAGAATATGGCAAAAGTCTCAGGGACACCCGGCAAAACCCGCTCTCTTAATTTTTTTCAGGTAAATGATAGTTATTATCTCGTCGATTTACCCGGTTATGGTTATGCCAAAGTCTCCAAGGAGATGAGAAAGGACTGGGGGAAATTGATCGAGGATTATCTGGGTAAATCTGAAGAACTGGCGGGATTGGTATTACTTTTGGATTGCCGCCGGGATCCTACCGAGCAGGATATGCAGTTGCTGGGATGGTTGAGGGAAAGAAATATACCGGCTCTGGTTACGGTTACCAAAACCGATAAGCTTACCCGGGATAAAACAAACCGGAAAGTCGCAGAAGTTGAAAAAAAGCTTGGTGTTTCGGCTCTGGCGTTTTCATCGGTGACAGGGGCCGGAAAGAAGGAACTGGTAGGGGCGATATACTCTTTAATTAGTGAATATTATAAAGATGGGGATATAAATTAGATGAAAAACAATATGATTGTTTTGGGCTGCCAATGGGGAGATGAAGGTAAGGGGAAGATTGTGGATTTATTGGCGGCGAAGGCGGATATTATCGCCCGTTTTCAGGGGGGGGCTAATGCCGGCCATACGATAGTGGTTGGGGATAAAAAATATGTTCTCCACCTGATACCATCGGGCATAATCCACCCCGGAAAGATCTGCTATATCGGCAATGGAGTTGTCCTGGATCCCTGGGGTTTATTGGAGGAGATTGATTTTCTGAAATCACAGGGAATCGATTTTACCGGACGGTTATGGATTTCTCCTGCGACCAATATGGTTCTGCCGTATCATAAATTAATCGATGCTACCCAGGAGAAAAGCAGAGGGACAAAAAGCCTTGGTACAACAATGCGGGGTATTGGTCCAGCGTATATTGACAAAGTGGCTCGACATGGAATCAGGGTTATCGATCTGTTTAATCCTGAGAGGCTCAAAAAGAGGCTCGAATATCAAAAGACGGTCAAAGCGCAATACCTTACTGGGTCTGATGATGAAGGAGCCGATCTGGAATTGACCTACAATAAGCTTATGGAATTGGTGGATATTTTCAAACCATTAGTGACCGATGTCTCTCTGGCTCTTTTTAATGCAAATAAAGAAGGGAAGACAATTCTTTTTGAAGGGGCTCAGGGGATGCTTCTTGACGTGGATCTGGGAACTTACCCCTTTGCTACTTCGTCAAACACAACTGTCGGTGGAGCTTTGACCGGTTTGGGAATCGGTCCCAAGATGATCGATGAAGTTGTTGGAGTTATCAAGGCTTATACCACCAGAGTGGGAGCCGGGCCATTTCCGACCGAGTTGATTGATGCAACTGGAGAGGAGCTTCGTAAAAAGGGGGATGAATACGGGGCTACAACCGGGCGTCCAAGACGATGCGGCTGGCTTGATCTGGTTGCTTTGCGCCATGCTGTCCGGGTTAACGGGGTTGATACTATCGCTGTGACCAAACTTGATGTTCTGGATAATCTCGATGAAATCAAAGTCTGTACAAGTTATACTTTGGATGGTGTAACAATGAATGAGGTACCTTTGGATTTGTCTGAATTTGCTCATGTCAAACCGGTTTATAAAACATTGCCCGGTTGGGATACAACTTCTACCGCTAAAACCTCTTTTGATGAATTAGGCGAGAATACACGCAAGTATTTAAAATTTGTTGCTGATGATCTGGATGTAAAAATTAAAATAATCTCAACCGGTCCGAGGCGTGAGGACACGATAATGATGTAATAATTATGGGATTTAGACGATGAAAACATTTGGAGTCTGCTTAACTTTAATCATGATGGTGTTAACAATGGGTTGTAGTGAAGATTGGGTAACAACTGAATCAGGGCTGAAATTCAAGGATCTTGAATTGGGTGAGGGGCAGGAAGCAAAACAGGGTATGTTAGTTGAAGTGTACTACAGCGGCTGGCTGTATGAAAAATCAAAACGCGGGAAATGCTTTGACAGTACTGGTACTGGAAGTCCTTATCTGTTTACTCTTGGAATCGGTCAGGTAATAAAAGGCTGGGATGAAGGGATCAAGGGAATGAGAGTCGGCGGTAAAAGAGAGCTTATGATTCCGAGTGACCTTGCCTATGGAGAGTGGGGAGCCGGCGGGGTTATTCCACCAAAGGCTACGCTAAATTTTGAAGTTGAACTGATTGGCGTTAAATAGATTTAACGAAAAATTCTGATTATTTTAAGAGGCATATCACTTATGCCTCTTTTTTTATGAGCCCTCGGCTGATTTTCATTAATTCCTACTATCGGATAATTATAATATACAAGGGATTAGATGGATTATTGGCTATTTTATGAATATCAACTCAAATATAGTGAAAAGCTGTCTTTTATTATTTTTTCATGGTTAAAAAGAGTTTGACAATCAGGTCTAAGTGAATATCTTAGCCGTTCAGGACATTCTTTTTGGAATGGTTCTGGGGGTGTAGCTCAGTGGTAGAGCACCTGCCTTTTAAGCAGGGTGTCGATGGTTCGATCCCATCCACCCTCATTTTTTTGCCCCGGAGGGGTTTTTTTTATCAGATCTAAGTTCTATGGGTATTTAATAATTCTATTAAGTATTTATAGTTGAAATGAACTCAAAAAGATGAGTTTAATTAGGTATGAATGAATTAGTCTATCTTCGTGATCTGGTTGTGATTCTCGGGTTTGGTGTAATAATCGTAACCCTCTTTAATAAATTCAAACTCCCAGCAATTGCCGGTTTTATATTTTCCGGAATGATGGTCGGGCCGGATGGATTAGGATTGGTTAACGATGTGCATCAGGTTGAAGTACTGGCCGAAATTGGAGTGGCTCTTTTACTTTTTGGAATTGGACTTGAACTATCACTTGAAAAGTTACAGCGTTTATGGAAGCTGATCCTGACTGGCGGGCTTCTTCAGGTAGGACTTACTATCGCCGTCGTCTTTGCCATTGCAAAAGGATTTGGTCTCTCCGGTAATACGGCAATATTTATCGGTTTTATAGTAGCCCTATCAAGTACAGCTATTGTTTTGAGGGGACTGCAGCAAAGAAATGAAGTTGATGCCCCGCATGGAAGATTGACCCTGGGAATTCTTGTCTTTCAGGATTTTTGTGTAGTCCCGATGATATTGGTTCTGCCTATCTTATCCGGTTCAGATGTCCCGATGAAAGATTTATTAGGGACTTTACTGCAATCAATTGCCATTATAGCAGGAGTTCTTTTGGGAGCCCGGATAATCGTTCCCAGGATATTAAACTTTGTGGCTCGAACCCGACAGAGACAATTATTTATCCTTACAATTTTCCTGATCTGTATCGGAACGGCCTGGCTTATCACAACTTCAGGAGCATCACTTGCTATAGGAGCCTTTTTGGCGGGTCTGATCGTATCCGGGAGTGAGTATCGCCATCAGGCGCTGGCGGATATGATTTCATTCAGAGAAGTATTTGCGAGTCTCTTTTTTGTTTCGGTGGGGATGCTTCTGGCTCCTCTGGTTTTTATAGATAATATTGTTTTTATCATGACTCTCCTGATAATTATGATTGTTGGTAAAGCGCTTATAGTTTTTGTCTCAGCTTTGATTCTGCGGATGCCATTGCGTGTTTGTTTACTGGCAGGATTGGCTCTGGCTCAGATTGGTGAGTTTGCCTTGGTTCTGTCGTTTGCTGCTAAGGGAACAGGATTGATTGAAGAATCTTTGGAAAGCAGCATTTTATCAGCAGCTATCCTTTCTATGTTTATCACTCCCTTTGCTATGGCTTTTGGGCCAAAACTAGCAGCCGGGATTGGAAAATTGAAAGGTCTCACGCGTTTATTGGATGTAGCTACTGCTGAGGATGCAACCAGCGTTGTTAAAAAGATGCGTGATCATGTTATTATAGGGGGTTATGGTTTTGCTGGAAGAGAGCTTGCCCGGGCGCTTAAAAAAAATAATATCCCTTTTGTAATTGTAGATCTGAATGTGGAAAATGTTCGGAGAGCGTCTAAAGAGGCAGGTAATACATATTTTGGGGATATCACCAGCCAGGAAGTACTTGAGAAGTTGGGGATAGAATCGGCCCGGGAACTTGTTCTTCTGATAAATGACCCCAGCGCCACGGAAAGAACGGTGAAATTAGCTCGGGAAATTGCCCCAAAACTCTCAATAATTGTTCGTACTAATTACCTTTTGGATATTGAGCCGATGCTGGCCAATGGTGCAGATGAAGTAATCCCTGCCGAAAGAGAAGCGGCAGTAATGATAACCAGCAGAATTCTCAAGAGGCATCAAATTGAAAGTTCTCAAATAGAGAGTAGCTGTGCGGAAATAAGGAATCACACCGAGGAGAAGGAAATTTAATATTAATACAAAAAACCCGGCCGGGGTCCAGACGGTCGGGTTTTATTGTCCACTAGTTGGGAACTCAAACTCTAAGGAGAAATTGTCAATCTTATTCTCACTTATTTATACTCCCTGATTCAATACAAGGTTTCAAAAATATCCAAAAAAAGAGTAAAAAATCAAAAATTTGTCAAAAAGGTAGTATTTGCACCTTTCCTGATTTGATTGACAATTACAAAATATCCACTTATCATTTGGCAATAAAAATAGTCTAAGGACGAGATGTTTACATTGTTGTATAATATGATTCGTTTGAGGTTTTTATGAGTCTGAAGGGCTCTTCCGGTGACAAGCAGATTCAGGCTTTGGGTCAGCTTCCGTTTGACCGGGAACACTATCGTGAGATTAAACGACGCCATATTGCCCGAATGTTTGTAACCTATCTGGCTCCCCTGATTTTGCTGGTCATATATTTTCAGTACAGATATAATAATTTAATAGCTGAAACTTCGCGACTTCACCTGGGAGCCATCGCCGAGAACCAGGCAAATACTCTGGATCTTTTTCTCTCTGAACGTGGTTCAAATTTAACCAATTTAATTGATCATCCTAAATTTAAAATACCCCCTTCCCCTGAGAGTATGGAAGAATATTTGAGGGACCTCAAAAAAGCCAGTGAAGTATTTGTTGATATCGGTTTTTTTGATCCTACGGGAGTACAGGTTTCTTATGTCGGACCTTATCCTTCGCTTGAGCAGAAAAACTACAGTTCAGAGCAGTGGTATTTATCATTAAAAAATAGTAAGGATAATTTTATAATTACGGATATTTATCTCGGTTTTCGCCAACGCCCTCATTTCACCATTGCTGTCAGCAGAACTATTGGGGAAAAATTTTATGTCCTGAGAGCGACACTTGATCCGGAACGAATGTATGATTATATAACTTCTCAACAATGGGGCAGTGATTTTATCACGTCTATTATAAATACCGATGGTTATTATCAGCTCGTGACTGATGCTATAGGCCAACCGCTGGATTTATGCCCTTTTAATCCACCTGGTGAAGAAAAATTTGGAACCAGCACGGTCGATGTTCAAGACAGGAAAATTAACTTTGCCTATTATCGGTTAAAAACAGCCAGTTGGTCGATAATAGTTCAATCTTCCAAAGGGGATTCAAATCATATTTTTGGTTTTCAGCCTACGGTGTTACTTGTTTCGGTAGTACTGATTCTTCTGGTTATACTTGTAACTATAAACAGAGCCGGTGTTCTGGTACGACAGCAAATGGAATCGGATCTTACCAGAGTACAGTTGGAGCATGCCTCCAAGTTGGCTTCGGTAGGTGAACTGGCGGCCGGTATTGCCCACGAGATAAATAATCCTCTGGCGGTTATTTCCGAAGAGGCAGGATTAATATTAGACTATAAAAATCCAGAATTTGATAATATGATTAGTGAAGAAGACCTGCTAATAAGGCTTAATACAATTCAACAGTCTGCCTTCCGGTGCCGGGATATCACCCGAAAGCTCCTGAATTTTGTAAGAAAATCAGATTTAGTATTGGGTGAACATAATATTAACGATATCATTGATGGGGTTGTTGTCGGGCTTCTTGGGCCGGAAATAAAGGTATCCAATCTTGAGTTGATTTGCAATTATGCTGAAAATCTTCCCGCTCTGGTGACCGATAAAAATCAATTACAGCAGGTATTGTTAAATATCATAAATAATGCTCGTGATGCCATCGGAGATAATCCCGGAAAAATTACTATCAGCACTTTTTATAAAAATAGTTTTATAAATATTGAAATTTCAGATACCGGATACGGGATGACCAGTGATCAGTTGGGAAAGATATTTCTTCCATTTTATACCACCAAAGAAGTAGGCAAGGGAACAGGGCTGGGGCTTTCAGTCAGTTTTGGTATAATAAGGAATCTGGGCGGAAGAATTGATGTTGTGAGTACTCCCGGGAAGGGGAGTACTTTTACCATAATTTTACCTATAAAACGAAAATAAAATTTAAAATAAGAGAAATATATCATGGAACATAAAAAGGTAAAGGATCTCATGGTGCCTCTTTTGGAGTATCCAAAAGTTAAGACGGATGCCTCTTTATTGGAAGCTGTCAAAGTGCTCCATGAAGCTCGAAAAAAAAGCCCCCATGGTCGGCAGCCGTTTCAGGCTATTTTAGTTGTTGATAGTAATGATAACATCATTGGTAAAATTGGGCAGGCGGCAATATTGAAATCACTTGAGCCGGAAAGCCATGTAACTGATGATCTAAGCACTTTGAATAGAGCCGGAGTAAGTTCGGAAGATCTTGACCGGGCGATGGGGCATTATAGAATTCTACAGCAGGATTTAATCGATCTTTGTGCATCAGCGGGAAATATCAAAGTTTCAAATGTAATGCACCCGGTTACTGATCATATTGATGAAGAAACTTCCGTGTGCGAGGCTATCCATAAAATTGTTTTGAAGCAAACGCTGTCGCTCCTTGTTACAAGAGATTCTGTTCCGGTGGGGTTAATACGATTATCTGATATGTGTGATGAGGCGATTAATTATATGATAAGTCTGGAATCTGAAGATACACCTCGAAATCAGGATGAGCAACATGGCTAAAATACTATTAGTTGATGATGAAGCACAGTTTCGGAATAATCTGGCTGATAGATTAAAGCTTCGGAATTTTGAAGTAATTGAAGCAGAGACTGGCGAAGGAGCGATCAGGTTAGCCAGGAACGATGTTGATATTGATGTCATCGTTCTTGACAGGAAAATGCCGGGGATGAGCGGCGAGCAGACTCTTTCGGAAATAAAAACGTTTCGTCCCGCCGTACAGATAATAATGTTGACCGGTCATGGTTCTATGGAATCGGCCATGGAAACAGGTCGTTTAGAGGCTTACGGGTATCTTCAGAAACCCTGTGAAATAGATGAGCTGATTACAATGATAGAGAAAGCTCGTGAGGATCGGGTTCATGTTATGGCTCGTCACGAGATTCCAGCGGTCATCAAAGGATCGTTAAAAAAATGGCTGATAGGGTCGCATAATTCCCGTCCCGGAATAATAATCCTGGGTTTATTAATCTTTGCGGCTATGTTGCTTATTCCCACTCCTCAGAATATTATTAAATTAATTTCTTCTGAAAAAACAAATCAATCAACCGATGTCAACATGGGTTTTTCGGGCTATCGCAATATGAGCGAAGGAGAAAATATTGCGGATTATTACAGCCGTAAATGGAAAATGTATGACTATAAAATTGATGAGGAAAACAAAAAAGTTAAGATTCCGCAATCTCCAGAAAAAGTAGCGTTTAAAGTTGAAGTGATGCTTTGCATATTAATTGTAGCTGCATTATTCTGGGCATCGGGGGCTGTTCCTGTTGGTATTACTGCTCTTCTGGTGGGAGTTATCATGTATTTCACCGGGATTCTTCAACCTGATGATATTACGGGGGCTTATGCCAAGGATGCGGTCTTTTTTATTTTCGGGGTGCTGGCTATCTCGGTTGCTATTTCCAAAACGGGGCTTGACCGACGGATTGGTCTGCTTCTTTTGGGACCGGCAAAGACTCTCCCGCGACTGTTATTTATATTCCTTCCTCTTTTAGCAATGGCTTGTTCCATTGTCTCAGAACATGCCCTGGTAGCTTTTATTATGCCTCTTTTTATGATGGTTTATATTACTTCAATACGAGCGGCAGGGATAAAAAAAGATCGAGCCTTAGCTGTTATGCTTACCCTCACACTTTGCTATACGGCTAATTCGGGAGGACCCGGATCACCTGCGGCGGGAGGACGTAATGCCATTATGATGGGTATTCTTCAGGATTACAATATAGCTCCTACATTTGGTGAATGGGTTACATATGGCATGCCCTTTGTTCCGGTGATGGCTCTGGCGATTGCGGCTTATTTCTATTTTACCTTTAGAAAAAAACTGGCTGTTAAATCTCTTGATGTTTCTGCGATTGTTCATAAGGCTTCAAAGAAGATCGGACCGATGAACAAAAACGAATACATTACTGCTGCCGTGCTCATAATGGTTATCGTTTTATGGATAGGCGCCAGTGATACATTCGGGATGGGGGGACCGGTTATACTTGGGGTTGTCATTCTGAATATGCTTCGGATTCTTAAGTGGCGTGATATTACATCGATTCATTGGGAAGTAGTGGCATTATATGCCAGCGCCAGTGCCATGGGTAAGGGACTGGCTGAGACCGGAGCGGCTTTATATCTGGCGGATGGTTTTCTGAATCTGATGCCCGATTTTATGCAAAGCGGTAGTGGATTGGCTATAGCGGCATCGATTTTTACCGGTATTACTACCAATTTTATGAGTGACGGAGCAACCGTTTCGGCTATCGGACCGATCACTGTTCCTATGGCTACTATCAGCGGTACTCACCCCTGGATGGTCGGTTTTGCCACTGCATTTGCCTCATCGTTTGCCCATATGCTTATTATCGGAACGCCTTCAAATGCGATAGCTTACGCAATGGCTAAAGATCCGGTAACCGGTGAACAACTGGTCACTCTCGGCGATTTTATTAGACATGGCTCGGTTATTCTCTTACTTTCATTTATGGTCCTTTGGTTTTGGATTATTTTAGGATATTGGAGATTTATTGGCTTTTAGTATTTGAATATAAATAACAGAAGGAATATTAAAATGTCGGATAATATTAAGCTCTTAATTGTTGATGACGAAGAGCAATTTTTGGAATCCATTGCCAAAAGATTGGAGATGCGGGGGTTTGATGTTACTACAGCCAATAGGGGGGCTGTAGCAGTTGAAATTACACGTAAAGAAAAATTTGATCTGGCACTGGTAGATCTCAAAATGCCGGGGATGGATGGCAAGGAGCTTCTGGAGATACTTAAGAAGGAACACAAATATCTGGAAGTTATTATTCTGACCGGTCATGGCTCAGTCGATTCGGCTATTGATTGTACCAAGCTTGGGGCCTTTAGCTATCTTCCCAAACCTTATGAACTGGAAAAACTTCTTGAAAAACTCAAAGAGGCTTATGAAGCGCGGATGATAAAGAAATTTGAAGCCGATCAGAAACGATCGGAAAAAATTGCTGAATTGGCCACCGGACACAGCGCCTTGAGCATACTTCGAGAACTTAAAAAGCTTGATGATGAAGAAAAATAAATTTAGTTTTTTGCTCTTTTATTCCTGATTATTTTATTTTTCCACTTATATTAGAGACCAATATAGGCTGATTTAAAAACAGCCCTTTTTACCTTTTTATTGGAGTTATAAAGATGGATTATAAAATTAGAACCAAAATCAAGCAGATCGTTGTTGAGGACAAAATCCCGCTTGATTCTGATGTGATAATACTGGGTCTGACCCGTACCTGCCGTAAAAGCAAAAATGTTGCCTTTATCGAAATCAGCGATGGCTCCTGTATGCCAACTATTCAGGCGGTGATTGGCGAGCCGGATAAATTTCCGGTACTTGATAAAATCCTGACCGGGGCATCTGTCAGAGTCAAAGGGAAGCTTATCGCATCTCAGGGTCAAGGACAGAAATATGAGGTCGCGGTCGAAGAACTTGATCTGATCGGCGAAGCCGGCTCGGATTACCCGTTGCAGAAGAAACGGCACACCAACGAATTCCTGAGAGAGATTGCCCATATCCGTCCCCGAACAAATACTTATGGCGCGGTTAACCGGGTTCGCTCAAGACTGGCTTATGCCATCCACAAATATTATCAGGATAAGGGATTTTTGTATATCCATACCCCGATTATTACAGCCTCGGATTGCGAGGGAGCTGGGGATCTCTTCCGGGTTACGACGCTTGATATGGATAATCTTCCTAAAAAAGATAGTAAGATCGACTGGGGATCTGATTTCTTCTCAGCCGAAGCTTTCCTGACTGTCTCCGGACAGTTGGAAGGAGAACTTATGGCTACAGCTCTCGGCGATATTTATACTTTTGGACCGACTTTCCGGGCTGAAAATTCCCATACGGCTCGTCATGCCTCGGAGTTCTGGATGATCGAACCGGAGATGGCCTGGGCTGAGCTTGATGATAATATGGATCTGGCTGAAGACTTCCTGAAATACATGTTTAAGTTTGCCCTGAATGATTGCGCCAGCGATATGGAATTTTTTAACACCTGGGTTGATAAACAGCTTATTGAAACCCTTGAGGGATGCATCAATAACGAGTTTGAGAGAGTTTCATATACTGATGCGATAAAGCTGTTAGAAAAATCGGGTGAGAAATTTGAGTACCCAGTCAAATGGGGAACAGATTTGCAGACTGAGCATGAACGCTTTTTGACCGAGAAGACTTTCAAGAAGCCTGTTATTGTTTATGATTACCCGCTGGAGTTCAAAGCCTTTTATATGCGGGTCAACGATGACTGGAAGACGGTGCGGGCGATGGATGTCCTTGTCCCGCGAGTGGGGGAGATTATCGGCGGGTCGCAGCGTGAGGAGCGGCTTGATGTCCTCAAGAAGCATCTGACGATGAAGGGGATCACCGATTTTGCACCCTTTGACTGGTATTTTGATATCCGAAGATGGGGTACTATGCCACATGCCGGGTTTGGATTGGGGTTTGACCGAGCGGTGATGTATATCACCGGTGTGGCCAATATCCGCGACGTCCAACCCTTCCCCAGAGTGCCCAACTGGGCGAAGTTTTAGATTTGGTAGGGCAGCATCCCTGCGATGCTGCCTTGTATGAGTTTTTTTAAGTTCTGTCAGATCTTGATTCGCTTGCGAATTGTGATCTGACAGTTACAGGATCGCCAGGTCACACTCCATTAAAATGGAGCAAGACCTGACGAAACATTGGATTAAATATTATGATTACAGTAACTGATTTTAAAAAACGGCTTGAGAATATTTGCCTCAGCAAAGGAAATTTTGGCCTGCCCAAGAAATATCAGGATCAACAGATTCTTTTTAAGAGCATCATCCTGATGATGGATAATGATAAAGAATATTCTGAGCTTGAGATCAATGAAGCGATAAAGGGCTGGCTGGAGAAAGTTGGAATGGAAACGGATTTCGATCATGTTACTCTGAGACGGGGTTTGGTTGATAATAATTATTTGTCCCGTGATGACGAGGGGAAGGTTTACAAAGTTATCAAAGACAGAGATGAATTATTTGATTCGGGAGTGGATGATCTTGATCCGGTTTTGATTGTCAATGAGGCAATCATCCGCAAAGAAGAGAAGAAGCGGGAGTTTTTGGAGAAATCCGAGTAGGTCAGGAGTGAGGTTCCCCTATTTTAATGGACACTTTAATTAGCATATGTTTTTCTATCTTCAAAGTCAACCGGACTTACATATCC
>JBDRQG010000036.1:0-6881 GCA_043826475.1 bacterium | reverse complement strand
GATAGGCGACAATTAATTTCCCGAACTGTGTCCCCCAGTCACCGAGATAATTCAGGCGGATTACATTGTAGCCAAGCTTTTTATAAATCTCACTGATTGAAGCGCCCAGAATAGTTGTCCTCAAATGAGCAATACCAAATGGTTTGGCAATATTTACCGAGGAATATTCAACTAATACCGGTTTTTGGTTTTCAACTGAAGAACTAGCGTAACCAGTTTTTTTATCGAGAATAGAAGTCAAAGTAATTTTAGCTTCGACAGACGAGTCAATTTGAACATTCAGAAATCCACCGGCAGCTGTAATTTTAATATCGTATGAGTCTTCAATAAAAGAGCTGATAGCTCCTGCGATTACAGGGGGTTTTGATTTCAACAGATTGGTATATTTGAAAACCGGAAAGGCAAACCGCCCCATTTTGGGATCTTTTGGTTTTTCAAGGTTTTCTGTAATAAAGGCAGTATTAAATACTTGTTGATCACCAAGTTCGGCATAGATCTCTTTATAACATTCTTTAAAAGCCTTTGAGGCTAATTCAGCAAATTGCTTTTTGTAAATATCTAAACTCATATCAATTCAATTTTAAAACCTGAATTCATTGTAATGTGAGAAAAAATGAATTTGAAGGCTCTAAAGCAAGCCTTTTATCTAAATAGTACGATCCACGGCGGTAGCAATTATCTTCAATTCCTTGACCAGTTTTTCATATTGTTCCATAAAGAGAGTCTGGGCGCCGTCTGAAGCAGCATGATCCGGGTCATAGTGGACTTCAATAATCAGACCATCAGCACCGGCAGCAACTGAGGCACGCGCCAACGGGGCTACTTTATTGCGGATGCCAATACCATGGGAGGGATCGGCAATTACCGGTAAATGCGTCAGTTCTTTAAGTACCGGGATAGCGCTTATATCAAAGGTATTACGGGTATAAGTTTCAAAAGTCCTGATGCCCCGCTCACAGAGGATGACATTATGATTTCCGCCGGCCATGATATATTCCGCTGCCATCAGGAGTTCTTTTAAAGTGGCCGACATCCCTCTTTTGAGCAGAATCGGCTTGTCAACTTTGCCCAGTTCTTTCAAGAGGGCGAAATTCTGCATATTACGAGCACCGACCTGAATGATATCCACATATTTTAAAGCCGGAATAATATCCATCCGGTCCATAACTTCCGAGACAACCTTCAAGCCATTCTCATCGGCAGCTTCCCGCATAAATTTCAAACCCTCTTCCCCCAAACCCTGGAAAGAATAAGGCGACGTTCTCGGTTTATAGGCTCCCCCTCTTAGGATAGTGGTACTGGTACCTTTGAGTTCTTTGGAAATTCTTCTGATCTGCTCGCGCGATTCAATAGCACAGGGACCGGCCATTAGGACGATTTTATTGCTGCCAATTTCGGCTTTGCCGACTTTGACAATTGTATCGGTAGGATGAAAAGTCCGGCTGGCCAGTTTGTATGGTTCGCTGATTCTTATAACTTCGTGGACACCATCCAGAATTTCATAATCCCTAATATCAACCGAATCTGTTTTTCCGACAACGCCCAGAACGGTGTGAGTGGATCCGGTGGAGCGATGAATATCAAAACCCTGATCAATAAGGCGTTCATAAACCTGCCGGATCTGCTCATCGGTGGCACTATTTTCCATTATGATAATCATTACTCTGAGTCACTTTCCGATTTATTATAGACTTTGGATCGCTCCAAACTTCGGGATTCATCGATTATTCTCTCAAACAGCCTGACTATAGCTTCAGGCGCCAATGGCCCCGGATTTTTTTCGGTCACTCTGACAAAAATCTCTCTTTCTCTTTCAGGATCATAAAGCTTAAGACCCTTTTTAATCTTTTCTTCAGCCAGATCCAGCACTATTTCAGCTCGTTGATTCAGGAGATACAAAAGCCTGGTATCTATCTCATCGATTTTGATGCGAATATTATTTATTTTCTTTTCGCTCATCAGAGTGCTTTTCTTATTTTAATAAGAAATCTTTCAACTTCGTTGAGGGATGATTTCTTGGATTCGGTCTTCTTTATAATATCAACCAAAGCTGACCCGATAACCACGCCGTTGCTATGTTTTGCCAATCTCTGGGCTGATTCAGGGGATGATACTCCAAAGCCGGCAACAAATGGTTTATCCAGGATCGATTTTAACTTCTTTAAATAGGTATCGGTCTCAGAACCAAAAACTTTCCCTGTACCGGTTACTCCGGTAACAGTCACAGCATATACGAAATCAGTCGACATTTCGGCAATCATTTTAATAC
Source organism: bacterium (assembly GCA_043826475.1). GTDB lineage: Bacteria > Zixibacteria > MSB-5A5 > GN15 > FEB-12 > DAOWMZ01. The sequence continues at coordinate 4,612 of JBDRQG010000036.1, read as the reverse complement.
GTTTTTCGGTTGAGGTCGGAGCAACCAGATAAATCGATGAGAGGTCATTTTTCCTGATGAGCCGGTTAAAATCATTTGCTTCTTCGATAGGCAGGTCAGGGATTATAAAACCATCAACACCTGCTGATTTAGCATCGATCAGAAATTTATCGCCATAGGTAAGTATAGGGTTATAATAGCCCATCAGTATTATTGGAATGGATAAGTCCGATCTCAGCTTTTTTACTCCATCTAAAATAGCCTTCAGGTTAGTGCCGTTTTGCAGAGCGATATGAGAACTATATTGAATCAGGGGGCCGTCAGCCAATGGATCAGAAAACGGCATTCCAATTTCAACCATATCCGCACCACTCTCAGCAGCCACTCGAATATACTCCATCGATGTTTTAAAATCGGGATACCCGGCAGTGAAAAAAGGGATCAGAAGTTTGCGATTTCCCATGGAAGATAATGATATTTTAATTCGGTTAGCCACTTATAGTTCCCTTTATGATGCCCATATCCTTGTCCCCTCGGCCGGAGAGACAGACAATTATATTTTCTTTTTTATTAAATTTGTTTTTTGCCTTAATCAAATAGGCTAAAGCATGAGAGGATTCCAGAGCTGGAATAATCCCCTCAAGTTTTGATACTAATTTAAAGGCATCCAGGGCCTGTTTATCCGTGACAGTTTCATATTTGACTCTTTTGATCTCTTTAAGATATGAGTGCTCAGGCCCCACACCGGGATAATCAAGTCCGGCAGAAATAGAGTGTGGCAGGACAATTTGCCCATCGTGATCAAACAGTAGATAACTTAGTGAACCATGCAGAACACCGGGCTTGCCAAGCGACAATGTCGCAGCATGTTTGCCAGATTTTAGTCCGAGACCGGCTGCTTCCACTCCGATAAGATTTACTTTGGGGTTATCCATAAAAGCATTCATCATACCGATAGCATTTGACCCCCCTCCGACACAAGCCACGATATAATCAGGTAAACCCTTCAATTGGTTTTGACACTGCTGTTTTGTCTCGTTGCCTATCACCGATTGGAATTCCCTGACAATCATAGGATAAGGATGCGGCCCGACAACCGAGCCTATGATATAAAAAGTATTTCTTACATTTGTAACCCAGTCTCTGAGAGCTTCACTCGTAGCATCTTTTAGTGTTTTGGATCCGCTATGAACCGGAACTACTTTTGCTCCTAATAATATCATTTTATCAACATTAGGAGCTTGACGTTCGATATCTTCCGCCCCCATGTATATTATGCATTCCATACCAAAACGGGCGCAGACCGTTGCTGTTGCCAGACCGTGCTGACCGGCACCGGTTTCGGCAATAATTCTTTTTTTGCCCATATGGCGGGCTAATAAAATCTGTCCGACTGTATTATTAATTTTGTGGGCGCCGGTATGGGTGAGGTCTTCCCGTTTAAAATAGATTTTCGGGCCTTTGAGATATTCTGTAAAGCGTTCGGCAAAATATAGTGGTGTAGGCCGACCAACATAATTATTCAGAAGTGCTGAAAGTTCTTCCTGAAATGTTTTATCTATTATTATTTTATTAAAACATTCTTCGAGTTCATCTAAAGCAAATATAACCGTTTCCGGGACATATCGCCCACCGAATTGTCCAAACCTTCCGTTCTTATCAGGCGTAGTTTTATGCTTACTTACCATATCTTAACCTGTTACAAACTTCAAATAATTCTTTAAGTTTTTTTACTGATTTGACACCTGGTGTACTTTCAACTGAAGAGCAGACATCAATTGCAAGGGGTGAAAATATCTTTATACCATCCTTCATATTATTGCTGTTTATCCCACCGGCTAATATCAGATTTTTAATCTTTCTCGGTGGATTGATTCCCCAATCAAAAGTCTCTCCGGTTCCACCGGGTTGGGTTGCTGTCTTGTGATCCAATAGAACCAAATCAGCATTGCTTTTATAAACGTTTTTATAATCTTTTTTATTCCTGATATGAAATACCTGTATCGTTTTAAAGCCAAGTTTTTTTGCCTTTAAGACATCAGATGAATTATAATCACCCTGAAATTGAATAAAATCCAGATTCAATCTATGAGCTGTATTCAGTATTTTATTTAACTCTGTATCTACAAAAACGCCGACCTTGTGCACAGTGGGCGGGACAACCTTAACAATAGCTGATGCCTGCTTAAGAGTTATATAGCGGGGTGATTTTTTGTAGTATATCATCCCGATCATATTCGCTCCCAATTCAGCAGCCAGTTTGGCATCAGAGGGACGTGTGATTCCGCATATTTTTATGTTAAAATAACTCATAACCCTCTCAGGACTTTTAATTGTGCAACAGCATCATCTGAAGCCATAAGTGATTCCCCGACCAAAAAAGCAGCATAACCACTTTTTTGTAAACGTAGAATATCTTCATAACTATGGATACCAGATTCGGTAACTTTGAGCACATTATCAGGAATCAGTTTCGCTAACTCCTCCGATAATTCCAAATTGACACTAAAATCAGAAAGATCACGATTATTAACCCCGATAATATCGGCTCCGCAAGCGACAGCACGTCTTACTTCTTCCTCATTATGTGTTTCGACCAAACAATCAAGGCCAATTTCTTGAGCAATATTGATAAATTCTTTTATTGCAATATCGGTAAGCATTCTAACAATCAGAAGGATGGCATCGGCTTTCATATATGATGCATAATAAATTTGATATTTATCTATGATGAAATCCTTGCATAAGACCGGCAAACCCGACATTTTTTTTGCCATCTCAAGATATTCATGGCGGCCATAAAAATATTTTTCATCGGTCAATACCGAAATAGCCGAAGCTCCCCCCTCTTTATATTTCTGAGCAATTAAACCCGGATTAAAATCGGAAGAAATTATTCCCTTTGAAGGCGATCCCTTTTTAATTTCAGCAATGATATTTATTTTATCATGATCAGATAGTGCTTTTCTGAATTTAAAAATATTATTTGAAATAATCTTCTTCAATAAAACTGTCTGAGATAGTTCTATTTTCATGTGCTCTATTTCAATTCGTTTATTGAACGCAATTTTTTCAAGAATATTATTCAACTTTTATTCTCCGATAAAATAATCCAGTTCCCAGATTCATCTTTTTTCTCAGTCTTTCTGAAGAAGAGATAAAAGGCAATTGATGATAGTACATATAAACAGATTGTTATGTTCATTGTAAAGGTAAATCCGTATTTCTCAATCAATGTTCCGCCAACAGCAGAAGAAACCATCCAGGATGATGTCCAGGCGATCATTAAAAGGGCATTAACCAGCGCCTGATCATGTTTATCGGATAATTCCATACTCAGATTACTGACAATCGGCCAGCCTGAATTTACCAATCCCCCTCTTATTACAAAGGCAATCACAGCCAATGGCAAAATATAAGTATATGACATTACTAAAAAAAAGGGGATGGACAAAAGCTGAGCATAGACTACGGTATTTACCAAACCAAACTTTCGGGCAAATTCCGGGGCGCTAAGTGATCCGACCAGCATGGAGCATTGTACCAGAAAGAAATACAAACCGATATCATCGGGACTTGACTCAAATCTGTTTTTAAAATAAAGATTCAAAAATGGGATCACCAGGCCGGCTCCCATACCCATAAGGAAATTAACTATGAAAACATGAGAATAAAATCGCCTTTTCTTTTTAAGCATTTTAAAAGTGATCTTAGCTTCTTTTTCCTCTTTGGTGGGCTTCTTTGTTTTCAGCATCAAAAAGGGAATCAAAGCCAGCATGCTTAAACATATTCCGGTATAGAGAGTATATTGATAGCCTAAAATTAAATCGCCGGTCAAATGCTCAACCAGAACGACCATTTTCCCTGCTCCAAGCGATCCGACCATCCCGGCCAAAATCATCATTCCAAATGAAAATGAGAAAATATGAGTCCGCTCTTTGCGAGTCGAGTTGCGCATAAAAAAAGGTCCCCCGGCAATACGGTAGAAGACAAACGAAACCCCACTTAGAAATGAAAAACTCAGAATCAATTTGAAGTCAAGAGTTGAGATTATAAGAAAACTAAAAAAGGCGAAGAAGGTCACGCTGAGAATCAGGATGGGTTTTAATTTGAGGCGGCTCAATATTATTGCCGCTGGAATAGCGACCATAGTCATCCCCACCCCCCGAACTGAACCGACCAGTCCTATTTCACTCTCCAGAAAACCGGCGTCTTTGAGATATAAATTTAAAAGGAGTAAAAAGACCTGGAAATTGATCCCCATCAAAAAGGAACCGACCAGATACCATCTTACATTTTTTGAAAAAAGTTTCAGAATGCCAAGGTAGTCTTTTACAGCCTTTACTATGCGGGATGTTTCCAAATCCGGGTAACTATAACTGCTATCAGGCCCTTCGTGCACAGATCCTACATTTGTTTATGAGTTTGAGGCTTTCACCCAGTTATTCAGAAGTTCTTTAGCCGCTCCGTTGTCAAGAGCCTCAACAGCTAATGACATGCCATCGGCAATGGTATCCGCTTTACCGCCTAAATAAATTAATCCGGCGGCATTCAGAAGGGTTGCATCACGGTATGGGGATTTGATCCCTTCTAGTACATCCTGAAGAATGGTTAAATTATACTGAGCATCTCC
>JBDRQG010000035.1:0-3721 GCA_043826475.1 bacterium | reverse complement strand
TGGTAGTGGCACCAGCAGACGAGGGCGTCTGCCAGGCACAAAATCTTATTTTTCCTGCCGATTTCATGGGTGGCAGTTTTTGAGTCCATGAGGCCTGCACTCCTGACACAAGCTTTTAAAGTGGGCGGCAGACGCCCCCGTCTGCCCCTGATAGAATACTCTACAACCCTACCAGCAGATTCAGGTTATTCCATTCATGGTTCGATAGATGGCGCCAGTTGCCCGGCTGGAGTCCTCTGAGATCAAGACCGGCAAACTCAACCCGTTTTAAATCTATTACAGGATGCCCAACGCTTTTACATAACTGCTTTACTTCCCGCTTGCGCCCCTCGGTCAGGGTTATTCTTATCAGGCTGTTTTTCCCCATATACCTCAAAATCCTGACCGTCCCTTTGCCGATAGCTCCATCTTCTAATTGAATCCCTTTGTAAATTCTTTTGCATGCCTCATCGGTAAATTTTCCCTCTACTCTGGCTTCATAGATTTTTTTCACCTGATATTTTGGATGAGCCAGCCTATAAGCCAGGTCACCGTCATTGGTCAGAAGCAGTACTCCTTCGGTATCATAATCAAGACGGCCTACGGGATATACTCTTTCGGATATATTTTTTACAAAATTGGCGACTGTTTTCCTTCTAAAAGGATCATGCAGGGTGGTCATGACCCGTTTGGGCTTGTATAGCAGAATGCATAGTTTTTCACTGGCCGGGGTGATGATTGTTCCGTCAACTTTGACTACATCTTTTTCTTCATCTATGATGGTGCCTAATTTTTCAACCGCCTTGTCATTGACCACCACTCTTCTCTGGGCAATCATAGCTTCAGCACCGCGGCGCGAGGTTACCCCGCATAGGGAGAGATATTTATTGATACGTATCAAGAGACTTGTCCTCTGCAGTTAAAAAACAAAGGATCTATGAAAAACCTGCAATAGCATCCAAATTTCAGCAGACGAGGGAGTCTGCCAGACACAAAATCTATTTTGAAGAATCAGCAGTAATATCCAAATCGACTATAACACCCTCTTCATCCGCGTCATCTTCATCATCATCCTCATCATCAATAGACAGCTTAAAGACGTTTATAGACGAGGTTTCATCTATTTCCGTTGAATCATTCTTATCTTCATCGATATTAGAATCATCGAATTCATCATCACTTTCATTGCGGGAAGCCGGATCAAAAGTACCATCGGCCACATTGAGTTTGTTTTGCATTTCCCCGTCAAGAGCATTGGGATCAAGGCAGAGCTGATATTCATTTTGCGGTTCCGAAGCTCTAATCAGTTCTTCGATCTCCGACATCTTCGGGAGATCTTCCAAACGAGACAGACCAAAAAATTTCAGGAACTCATCAGTGGTTCCATATTGAAGGGCCCGACCAATCTTTTCCGAGCGTCCCTTGATGGTAATCATTTTCTTTTCCAGAAGATTATGCAGTACTCCATCAGAGGCTACCCCGCGGATATGTTCGATATCGGTTTTGGTTACCGGCTGGCGATAAGCCACAATGGCCAGAGTTTCAAGGGCGGCGCGGGTCATGCGAATTTTACGGGTGCGGGCAAACATATCGGTGACAAAACCGGTATATTCCGGCATAATATAAAACTGGTATCCCCCGGCAATTTCACGAATCCTGAAGGAGGAGCTGACTTCCATGTAGCGTTTGTTTAATTCCGCTACGGCCTGGCTGACTTTACCGGGCGTCATATCCTCGATTAAATTAATGATTCGCCTGACCGGCAGCGGTTCCGGCGAGGCTAAAATAAGGGCTTCTATGACAGTGTTGTTTTGTCCGTTATTCATTATGCGCTCACACTCTCTTCTTCAATTGATATGTAATCAACCAGATCAAAGGCCTGGCGGGGAGTATAAAATTCTTTCCCCCGATAAATTCTCATCTCGCCAAAAGCAACAGCCTGATTGACGCTGATTCTCTGCGTTCTGACTAATTCCAGAATGGCAAGGAAAGTTACGATCGCAATTATTCGCTTGGGGATATCCTGAAACAGTTCCTGAAAAGTAGCGATTTCATTGGCCTTGAGGAATCTCATGACTTCCGTAATACGATCCTCAATTGTCACTTCTTCAGTATCGACATTATGAAAGGAATCCTCTTTGCGGGCTTCGAGAACATCCTTAAAAGCAGTCAGTAAATCAAACAGTGATGTTCCGCTTATAGTATCAGTCCTGGCTTCAATTTTGTCAAACGGCGACGGCGGAACAAAATTACGTTCCTCAATCAGAGCTTTTTCTTTTAAAACATCTCCCGCTTCCCGATATTTTTTGTACTCGATCAAAGCCATGATAAGCTCTTCGCGAGGATCAAATTCATCGGTATCATCCTCATTACGGGGAAGCAACAAGCGGGCTTTGATGCGGATCAGGGTTGCGGCCATCAGAACATATTCCCCAGCCACTTCAAGATTCAGATCCTGCATCAACTCCATATATTTCAGATATTGTTTGGTAATCTTTGAAATCGGGATGTCATAAATATCAACTTCCTCTTTCCTTATCAGGTACATCAGTAAATCAAGGGGTCCGCTGAAAATCGGAAGTTCAACACGATAATTATAATTGGTCAAAGTTGTTGTTTCCATAACTCACTTTCGATAATTCATTTTCATAGCAGTACGCACTTTATCCATCACTGAACGAGCTCTTTCTCTGGCTTTGTTTCCGCCCTCTTCTAAAACATCCCATATATGATCCGGTTGTTTTAGCAACTCACTCCGTTTTTCCCGAACCGGTTCCATAGCCTTGTTCAGGTTTTCCGTCAGTCTCTTTTTACAATCGGCGCAGCCTAATTCTCCCGTTTTACAGGGCGGGGCAATAGTTTCTTTAGCCTTTTCAGTATATATCCTGTGTAACAAATATACCGGGCATTGTTCCGGACGGCCAGGGTCTCCTTTGCGGAGTTTCTTTTCATCGGTATAAAAAGTTTTGATTCTCTTCTGGGTCTCTTCGGGAGTAAAGCCCATAGGGATATGATTATCATAAGATTTGGACATCTTGCGATTATCTGATCCAAGAATGAGAGGTATCTCTCTGAACAAGCCTTCGGGTTCTTTCAGGGTCGGTCCGTAATAATGATTAAACCTCTTGGCCAGATCGCTGGCTAACCAGATATGCTTTTCCTGGTCTTTTCCAACCGGAACTTTGTCGGCGTTATAAACACAAATATCAGCCGCTTGCAACACCGGATAGCCTAAGAAGGCATAGGAATCAAGGTTATCCTTCTTTTCCTGATAAGTCGGCAGACGCATGACGGTCGGAACGCTTATTAATGTGGAGAAGATCCAATGCAGTTCCAAATGTTCTTTAACATCAGACTGGATGAAGATAGCACATTTTTCCGGGTCAAGCCCGCCGGCCATAAAATCGACCGCAACTTCAAAAATGCGCTCTCTGAGGATTCCGGGATTTTCGTAATCGGCGGTAAGGGCATGCCAATCAACGATACAGCAGTACATTTGGTACTGATCCTGCAATTCAACCCAGTTTTTGAGGGCTCCTTCGTAGTTGCCTATATGCAATGCCCCGGTCGGTTGCATTCCTGAGAGGATTACCTGTTGTTTATCTTTGTTAGTTTCAGCCATAAATTCTTTAAACAATTGGTACCCCACAGCTTGCTGTGGATTAACTATTCAATTTTACAATTGGTACCCCACTGCTTGGGGAGTGTTGAAAAACCCTCATTATGTTGTGTTGGGTCTTGG
>JBDRQG010000034.1:0-8838 GCA_043826475.1 bacterium | reverse complement strand
AAAACTAGAACAAAATAAATTAATGAGGGCTAATCTGTCAAATAAAATATGATTAATAAATCCTTGAGAATTGTAACAATGTGTGCAATTAAATTCACTATTGCACATCATAAATATTGGAAGTAATGGAGTCGATATTATTTTTTATTCAATATCAATTAGCCCGGTGATCTGTTCCAGTTCTAATCTGGAAATCCTTGCCTGATAGCGGGCGATAAACAATGCGGTCTTGGCCCGGGCAAAATTAACCTGGGCATCTCTGAATTCAAGCGAGGTGGCAACCCCTAATTCATTTCTTTCCTGTTGAAGATCCAAATTCATCTTTGCTGTTTCCACATTCTGTTCTTCTAAAGCTGCAATTTTCATCTGCTGATTGAAAGTATTATAAATTTCAAGCGCCTCGCCCTGAAGCTTGTTTTTAGTATCCCTTAATTCAAGGGCTGAATTGTTGGCTTCATATTTTGCATTACTGAGATTTATTCGGTCGCGACCGCCGTTAAACAGGTTTAAAGAGAGATTCAACCCAACTTGGGTTTCATTTGTTTTGGTCGTGATATCAGAATCGGCATAAGTTCCGGCATCACTGTTGTGTATCAGATCGGTATAGCCATAATTGGCATATAGTGATAAGCGGGGTATAAATGGAGAGTGTACGCTTTTAACATTATTATCTGCATATATTTTATTAAACTGGGCTGCTTTCAGCGAGCTGTTTCGTTCCTGCATTATGTTTACGATTTCATCAAATGCCATTGTCAGTTCAGGAATAATTATTTCATCAGATACCATAAATTCCGTGTTGGGATCTCGTCCCAAAAGAATATTAAGTTGTTTCCTTGCAATCTGCAATTCAAGCTCCTGATTATATAGATCAGACTGGTCAGTATTATAAGAAACCTGAGCATTGTAATAATCGGTTCGAGATGCTCCTCCTATTTCATTGCGAATTTTCTCGCGTTCCAGTCTGGTTTCGGAGATATTCTTTATTTCCTGGGATATCCGATATAATTGATCCTGTAGAACAGTGTAATAATAAGCCTGTGAAATTGAAACAATCGTATTTTCAATCTGGTCACGAACCTGATATTTGGTAAAATCCGCCTGAGCATTAAATTTATTGCGGTCATAAAACATTTTAAAGCCGTCAAAGATGGTCCAGTTCAGAGTCAGATCGGCGTCTAATCTGTCTGAGTCGGTATTAGTTTTTGAGGGGGGCAGATCCACTTCCTGATTCGAATTGATTTTGTTATATCCACCGGTAAGATTTAGTGTTGGCAGGAACCCGGCGGTTCCGTTACCCTTATTATTTTGAGCCATCTTTTCCTGGTTGCGAAGGATTTGGATGGAGTAATTATCTTTTAAGCCTGTGGCGATAGCCTCCTCTAATGTTAGAAGAGGCTGTGAGTGAGCTGCAGCTGCCGCGATAAATGATATTATAAGAATTAATCTGAACATCTATTTTCCCTCTGTATGATTATTATCTAATGTAAATATGAGTTCCTTAACAGCCGGTTCAACGGACTCCTGAGTTACCTTCTTGCCGGTAATAAACCAGACATATTTAACTCTGATCGAATTGAAGACCAGAAACATTGAAGGAAGGACTACGAGTTGGATCATTGTCCCGAAAACCAGTCCATATGCAATAGCCACCGCCATTGGGATAAGAAATTGAGCTTGAAGGCTGGTTTCGAGAATAAGAGGAGCCATCCCGAGAGCAGTGGTAAGAGTCGTCAACAAAATTGGTCTAAGACGCGAGATACCGGAATTATATACAGCCTCTTCAACTTTCTGTCCTTCTTTGAGATATCTGTTTATCTGATCAACGAAGACAATACTGTCATTAACAATGATACCAGCCAGAGCCATAAAGCCAGTGGCTGAAACCAATGCGAGCTGCAGCCCCTGAATCCCATGCCCCCAAACGCCTCCTAAAAAGCCAAGAGGAATTAATGAAAAAATCATAAAAGCCTGAGCATAGGAATGAAAAACAAGAATCATGAGTATAAGCATTCCCAGCATCGCCACCGAAAAAGCAATTATCATGGAGTTGATCATTTTTGCCTGCTCCCGCGACTGCCCCTCAAATTTAGCCGTCACCCCCTGAACCTGGCTTAAGACTTGGGGCAGAACATTGGCTTCAATATCAGTCAATATCGGGGGGAGGTCTTCTTTTACATCAGTCTGGTTGGCTTCAACTTTGATTTCCTGTTTGCGGTCAAGATGATCAATTCTGGTTGTTCCTCTTTCAATGGAATATTCAGCCAATTCACTAAAGGGATACTCTTTTCCACCTGGCGTGCGCAAACGTATTTGATCAAGCTGGCTTAGTGAAGCACGGTCCTCTGGACGATAACGAACCCACACCCGTATTTCATCACGACCTCGCTGTATACGCTGTATTTCCTGACCGAAAAATCCCTGCCGAACCTGTCCGGCTACATCCTGGAGAGTCAATCCCAATGATGAGGCCAGTGGCTTAATGGTAATGTTTATTTCCCGACGTCCTTTTTGATAGGAGTCGGTTACATCTCTCAAACTGGTGTAATTCTCCAGTTCAGTTTTGAGCAAAGCTGTTGCTTTTTCCAATTGAACTACATCGTTGCCAAGGAGGCTGATAGATACAGCCTTTCCGAAACGGCCCCCCTCGCCAAAAGTAATTTTATCAACATCCGGAATTGGACCTGTGGCTTTACGAATTCTGTTTGCAATTTCATAGCTTTCCATATTGCGGGTCTCGCCATCCAATAATTGAACGACGAGATTACCGGTATTGCTGCCGGTTTCACCCAGGGTACTGGAGCCAATTTCCCGTTGGATAGCGAGAATAACATCGAGGCTATCGGACCGCTCGGCTTTTAAGGTATCATTAATAGCCCAGCATATTTGTTCAATGTGGGCTAAAAGGCTGTCGGTATCAGCTTCCTGACGGCCAGCTACCAAGGCAACATTAATAGAAACTTCATCGCCATCGACATTGGGGAAAAATGATGTTCCAATCAAGCCTCCCCCTAATAAACCAATCGTAATAAGTACAAAAAATATTGGAGAGGCCGTTACTATCCATTTATTGCGAATAGCCATCTTAAGAGTCCGGCCGTAAATTCTATGGGTGAGATAATTAATAATTTTTTCAAGGAAGTTTCTAATTTTAGATTCCTTATGATCTGCATTTAATCCTTTGGAATGGGCCAGATGCGAAGGAAGAATAAAAAAGGCTTCAACCAAAGAGAAAAGAAGAGAAGCGATCACAACCAGCCCCATCTGCCAAAGCATTTCACCCAGACTCCCCTGAAGAAAGAAAAAGGTACTAAAAACAATAACTGTTGTCATCACCGAGGTAAAGACCGGCGCCAAAACCTCTTTGGTGCCATCAATAGCGGCCTGGAGAGCTGTTTTGCCCCTTTCATAATGAGAGAATATATTCTCCCCGACAACAATGGCATCATCCACCAGAATACCGACCACAATAATCATCGCTGCCAGAGATAAAACGTTGATGGTGATTCCGGCAAAGTTGGCAATAATAAACATCCCGGCAAACGAAAAGGGAATACCAATACCAACCCAGAATGACATCCGCAGATTTAAAAAGAAACTCAGACAGAGTATAACGAAAATCAAACCAATTAAGCCGTTTCTGACCAGCAGTTCGAGACGCTGAGAAAGGGGTACAGTCATATCGCGAGTGGCAACGGCATGGACATTCTCATGCGTTTCGTTAAACTCGTCCATCATTTGTTTGGCTTTGTTGGCAATTGTTAAAATATCTTCATCTTCCGTCTGTGTGATTCTCAGAGACAAAGCAAACTGGCCGTTATAATATGTTTTGTTGGGAGTGTCTTCCCATTGTTCTTTTACTTTGGCGACATCACGAAGCAGCACCATGGTTCCATCGGGGTTTCCTCTTACCGGAATATTCAGCAGATCATCAGCCCGATAATTACGTCCCCGGGCACGAATCAGAATTTCTTCATCTTCGGTTTCGATTTTCCCGCCGGAAATGTTTACATTTTCGGCTGCTACGGCACTGCGAATATCATTAAAGGTGAGTTTGTAGCGGCGCATATCTGATTCTGAGACTTCGATGGAGAATTCAAGAGAGGGCAACCCGCCAATTTCCACCTGCGATATCACACCAGTAGCGAGGAGCTCATCGCGGAAGCTTTCGGTAATATACTTTAAATTATATAAATCAGTCTCGCCATAGATGGCCATTACCAGCGCCAGAGAACTGAATTTCTCCTGGTAAATTACCGGTTTTTCGGCATCAGCCGGGAAAGAGCTGATTCTGTCAACCGCATTTTTAACATCGGTCAGAACTTTGTCGATATCTGAGTTAAGGGTGGATTCAACTGTAATCCGGGCGGAATTCTCCCTTGATACAGAAGTAATTCGTTCGATGCCGCTCAAGCCATCCAGATTTTCCTCTATCTTAAGAACTACCCCTTCTTCGATTTCTTCCGGCGAGGCTCCGGGGAAGGATACCTCTATTAAGATATTGCGCGGTTCTCTTTCTGGGAAAAATGAATATCTTATCTGGGTTAACGATATCAAACCGAAAACTATGACACTGAACATTAATACGGTCACCCATATGGGGAAGCGAATGAAGTAGGCTATGACTTTCTGCATCAATTCCCCCTGTTTTCTGTATGATTTATTTTTGAAGAAGCTGGCATCCCCGGCGTCACGCCCTGCATAATCTCAACAACCACCGTATCCCCGTTTTTGAGTCCACTACTGATAATTGTCCTATCTGTTTCCCGGCGAGCAAGAGTAATGTCGCGACGTTCAAGCTTGCCATTGACGATCAAATAAACATATGAATCTTCATATACAGCCTTGGGAGGGATAGCAAAAGAATTATCAATTTTTTTACCGGGGATATCGGCATTTAAAAATACGCCATTAAACAAAGATGATGTTTGTGAATTATCCAGAGTTATGACCACTTCTATGGTTTGGGTTAGATCATCGATATCGCTCCCTATCCGGGATATATGTCCTGTCCACTCTCCAGGTATTTCCGAAGAGGTAAGGGTTACCGGCTGTTTTTTATCGATCCATCCGATATTTCTCGATTCAACCGGTATTGAGACTTCCAGTATTTCAAGATTTATTATATTTCCCAAAGGAGATCCGGTTCTGGCGGTAGAACCTGTGTTCAGAGCGATAGATACAATGGAGCCGTTGAAAGGAGCATAGAAAAAATGTTTTTCAAATTGGATTTCCAGATCCCGAACCTGAAAAAACAGTTTATAAATATTAAAACGAGAGAGGTATAACTTGATTTTTTCATTTGCCGCCTCAGGAAGCGGAGCAATTTCTTTATCAAACCCGCAGGAGTTAAAGTAATTTTGCCAAATCGGATATTGATCGGGGAAGTCGATTTTAATTTCCGGCAAAACACTGGCCAGAGCAGTCAGAAGATCACTTTTGGCGCTATTGATATCCATTTTGACCTGCCGGTCATCAATTTTAAATATAAGATCCCCTTTGGAAAACCTTTGCGAGGCTTTAAACGGAATATCCCCTTTTTCGAGAGTTCCGGTAACTTCAGCATACAACTCAATCGGCTGTGAAGAAACAACTCGTCCGTAAGCGGTAACCTTCGAGGCGATCGATTGTAATGAAACAATTTCTGTCTCAACGATTTTAGATTTTACATCGGGTATTTTTTTAGGTGGGTCAGTTTTTAAGCTTATCAACCCCATCATCACCAAAAGACCTGCCACCACAATTATTATTGGAAAAGCAATCTTTGTCGATTTTTTCATTATGCGCCTTTTGTTTTCCTTATTTTCAGATCATTACAGATATTACAAACAGTTATTAATTAAATAGGTTCTATCTTTATATTAAACTTTATTATAGTTACAGTTAAAACTGTTGCATTTGTAACATTATGTTACCAAATGCAACAGGTTTTTTCTGACTTGTTTCAGAACATCCTTGCATATTTGGACATCCTTTGCCGGAATACCCACTGTTGCCTCTTGTTCAGTTAATTTGGCCATTTCCATGAACTTGGGAGAAAGTTTCTTAGCTTCGTTGGTAAGGTAGATTAATTTTTGACGGCGATCCTGCTTGTCGGGAACTCTCAAAACCAGATTTTTTTTCTCTAAATGATCTATATATCTTGTGATAGCAGTCTTATCCCGAAACGTGAAGAAGGTAATTTGATGTTGATTTATCCCTTCGTTTTCAAAAATTGTCCTGAGTAGAATAATATGCTCTAACCTGAGATCTAAATTAGCTTCCGCTAGATTTTTATCCGCTAAAACCTTCATGGCCTGCCCGGCTAAACCTAATACCCGCCCCAGAACATTTTCGATTGGATCATCTATTGTCTTTGCCAATTGTACCTCGTATCATTTGTAACAGTTTCATATGCAACTATAACGGGATATATAAAATAAAGTTTCAATAAAAGCAAATTATATTTTTTTAAAATCCCGGGGAATTTATTCAAGTTATTAGTAATTACGGGGTTAAAGCCTATCCGAATTTGCAAAAAGCTTGCCCTGAAATAATATGTACAATATATTCCATAATGAAATTGATGGTTAAGATAACACCCGATGGAAGGAGTTATTGATGTCACGGATTGCTATTTTATATTGTAAGAGAATTAAAGACCATTCATGTATTGCCTGTGCCAAATGTCACAAAGCTATAGCAAAAAAAGAGGGCAGCTTTGCTGATCTGGACGAAATCGAATTGGTAGCCATGACTGATTGCGGCGATTGCCCCGGATTGACAGTTCCCAAAGTAAAGCTTCTCAATGAAGTAACCCGTAGCCTGGAACGCCCGATTGAGACGCTATATTTAGGGACTTGTATGAAATTGGCGATGGAAACTGCCGATTGTCCTATCGATTATGAGACCCTCAAAGTCACGCTTGAGAATAAATTCGGTATTAATGTTGTTCTGGGGACACACAATTATTGATTTAATTTGAATTTATCTTCATTAAAACAGGCTTGTCTTTAAGCTCTGTAGCATTTATTTTATGCAAAATGATTAATCGCTTAAAAGGATGTATTATGCGAAAAATTTCTATTTTGCTTATTATAGTAAGTGTTTTTCTGTTTTCGATACCAAATTCAATCTATGCTGACCAGATGACATTTCCTACGGATGTCTCCGAAGCCCTCGATTCGGCCGGAACCAACCGGGGAGAGCTGGAAAAAGTAATTGCCCACTATCAATCAGATCCCGATACGCTGAAATTACTGGCCGCCTATTTTCTGATTGGTAATATGGATGGGCATAGTTTTGTTACTTACAAATTAGTTGATACAATTGGCAATCTGATCAACTTTAATGTTCTCGATTATCAAAATTATCCTGAATTGGAAGACTCCTTCAAAATCCTCGAGCAAGAGCATGGCGTACTTGATTTTGAGCGGGATGAAAATATATCAGATCTAAAGACTATAAAGGCAGCGTTCTTAGTCAACCAGATTGATTATGCTTTTAGAGCCTGGTATGAAAAACCATGGGCAAAGAAGCTGAGTTTCGATAATTTTTGTGAATATGTTTTACCTTACCGTGGCAGCAACGAGCCGCTTGAAGAATGGCGTCAGGCTCTGTGGGATAAGTATCGGGGAATTGAATCAGAGTTATCCGATCCCGAAAATCCCATTGAAGCTGCGATTGTCATAAATGATGATATTCTGACCTGGTTTACCTTTGATCCCCGCTATTATTATCATCCAACCGATCAAAGTCTGTCCGAGATGCAGTCTTCAGGATTGGGGCGCTGCGAAGATATGACCAATGTGACAATCTATGCCATGCGGGCCAATGGTCTTGCGGTCACCAGCGACTATACCCCTTATTGGGCCAACACTGGGAACAACCATGCCTGGAACTCGATAATGAATGTCGAGGGAGAGGTGACGCCTTTCATGGGGGCTGAAAGCAACCCCGGAAAATATCAATTAGCCAACAAACTGGCTAAAGCCTATCGCAAAACATACGGAAAACAGAAAAACAATCTGGTTTTTCAGGAACACAAGCAGGAAAAAGTTCCGGGATGGCTGGCCGGGAAAAATTATAAAGATGTCACCTCCGATTATGTTGATGTCAGCAATGTTGATATCAAATTCGAGCGTAAAATTCCAGACTCGGTCGATATCGCCTATCTCTGCGTATTTAACAGCGGCGAGTGGAGCGCGATTCACTGGGGAAGAGTCGAAAATAATACGGCTGAGTTTACCGATATGGGGACAGGGATTGTATATCTTCCTGCTCTTTACATCAATAAAGAAATCACCCCTTTTGGCCCGCCCTTTATTCTCAATAAAAACCACTCAATCGATTACCTCTTAATTAATGAAGATTTGAGTATCTCGGTTGAGCTGAAATCCACTACTGAAAAAAAACTGGTAGCTTCTACCGATGGTATCACAAAAACTTTTTTGAATCCTGGTAAAACCTACGAATTTTATTACTGGGATGACGGCTGGCAGTTGTCGCGTGAAGCTGTTGCAGGCGAAGAGCCTCTTAAGTTTGATAATATTCCCGCTGGATGTCTGTATTGGCTGGTTGAAAAAGACTCCGACAAAGAAGAGCGGATTTTTACGATAGAAGATGGATTGCAAATTTGGTGGTAGTGCCTGGGTACCCGTGTGTAATTGGATAGGATTGAACATTGGCGTTTGGGGTGTAATGGGTGCTTCTTGGAAGGAGGATTGAGTATTATGGACAAAAATACTAAGTTTTTTCTATTAATATTTTCAATTATTTTGGGGTATGTTGTTGCTTATTATTTTTCATCATTTGAAAGTGATTCTATAACTAACTTCTCAGAGCTTGTGTTTCCAATTG
>JBDRQG010000033.1:0-7432 GCA_043826475.1 bacterium | reverse complement strand
TACCCCTTTATCAGTACCGACATAGACTATCCATTTTGAAGCATCTATGGCGCTGATATCATCTGACGGGAGTCCATCTTCGGTTGTGAATGTTTTCCAGCTCCCACCGTTATAGCTGTAGAGAGCGTTCGATGTCCCCACATAAAGATGACCATGATTGAAATCAAGAGCCTGAACATAATCGAAAATAGTAGTGTCGCGTCGAAGAAAACGCCGGTTGAACTCTCTGCCGTCCCATTTATAAAGCCCCTGGCCATCGGTTCCCACCCAAAGACCATCGGATGATGTCGTAATAGCCGATACTTTGATATCGTCAAACAGGATTTCATGGCCGAATATCGAATTTGCATGCAGTCCGCATTCGGTCCCAATTACCAGGCGATATTCATAGGGGCATAATTCTGTAATTACTCCGGTTATCTGTAAATCAACCGGCTCCAGATTTTTCTCTTTGACTTTGTAGAGTCCGCTCCCACCGACATACACATCACCAAGATAAAAGGCCAGAGCATTCAAACCTTCATCTGATTCTATAACATAATTATCATTAGTCAAAAGATCATAAACCATGACCCCATCCTCAAAAGTGGAATACACTTTTTGACCGACTAACAATATATCAGTAGTCTCTGAACCATCGGGTGTGAACAGGTTATCTTCTACAGTCCCTACCGTCTCTTCAACTGTTGTTGATGAAACCAAAATTACTTCACTTTCAGATTCTGGTTGTTCATTTACAACTGTCGCTGCAAAATCATTGGCAATTGAGGAATTATTCTCCCCTTTTGTTTCATCAGAACAACCGATACCGCTAAATGCAAGTATCAGGGTTGCGGCTACCATAATCATTGTCATTTCAACTTTTTTCATCTTGTCCTCCTTTTTAAGGTTTTTGTCTGTTTATTTTGTGTTATTACAACTCCTGTGCCACAAAGCGTAACCCTCTGTTTTACAACGACATAAAGTACTTTGCCAGGAAAGACAGGCTTTGCTTGTGTGGTTTTTTTGACACAGTTATTGCTATTGAATTAAATAATTGTTATCTTTCAATGAGTTATTTGTGTCAGAAATGACACACCGAATGCCGAACTATCTTATATGGACTTTTGTGGTTTACGAGTGGTAAAAGCATTGAGGACAATTTATGAAATCAGTTATTTTAATTATTCTTATTTTACTACTAATGCTTAGCTCTGCTATGGCTACTGATGATGTATTCGAAAGCTCTATTTTACAATTTAATTTGAATAGATTTTATTTCCCTGCCGGATCTGAGTCATTAGTTTATAAAGACTGCAGATTTGTAATACTGAATGAAGCTGATACAGTTTATTCTGGTTACATTCAAGCTTCGTTTTTAGGAGTATCTTATAGTTACCCAATTGATTCTTTAAGCGATACACTTCAAATTGAAAATTACAAGGTCGTTATTTATCCTGTTATGATTGATAGTCTCGCAGAGATTAAAATTGGCTATACCAGCCCTTATCAAATATCTTTTGAGAGCATGCCTGAATCAAATGAACAGATTAAATATCTACTATATGAGAATAATTTTGAGATGATATTAGATTTTGAATCGGGCAATCTTGATGCCTTTTATAGTTATTCGAGATATTCCAATAATTTGGACAACAAACATACTTTCCCCTTTCCAGCGCCATACTATATCGCAATTATTCCCAATCCAGCTTCATCGATTAACAAAAACGCCTTTTTAACCACATCGTTGTACTACCGATATGATCCCGATTTAATGTCCATACTTTTTCAAGGTGATCAATGTCGGACGATCAATTGCCTGACAAATAATGATGCGGATTGCAATCGATATTATTTCTATGATCCGTACCGGGGGCAATCATTGATACGGCAATATAAACCCCTGCCTAAATCGATCACTATTGGGATAACAGATCGCTCATGGAACAAGACAGCTGAATACTATGCTGATATTTTATCCCGGGACAAAATCAGAACAGCGATTGAGAATAAAACCAACCGATCAGACTTCTCTCTTGCCCCGGTTCCCTTTGACAAGAAAAATAATATTACGAGTCTTAAATATATTTATAATATTTTATGCTCTGACACAATCTCTGGCATTGATATAAATGAGACCATAAATATAATAGGTGATTATATCACTTCAGCGGAAAAAGCCACAGACACTCTTATAGAAAAACATTACCTCCATCTTGCTGAAACAGCCCTCTGGGACGAAATCGGAGTATTTCCCCTATACCAGCCTACAATTTTCTTTACCGCTCATAATAACATTGCCGGATATACTGCTGACAGTACCGGCTATATTGATCAAAAGCAATTTTACAAAATAATTTTACCTGAGCCTTTCAGAGAGGTTAACCCATGACCTTTACCTCTCGAATAAGACTCTTTCTATTATTAGTTGCCATTCTTCCACCAATAGCAATAATAATGGTTATTAATCTATATACTGACAGCCAGATCAGACAAACAGACAGAAAATCGGCTACTGTGAGTCTGCTGCTCTTTAAGCAATACAACGAAAGCTATCAGGATAATTTAAAAAACGATGTTCAGAAAATATTTGATTCCCCGGTTATCAAAAGAGTAAAAACCCTGGCTAAATCCAACCGTGTCTCGCAAATAGACTTGGGTAATGATCCAATTGTTATGGATTTTATAGAAATAGTTGACAGCGGATATAGCGTGATTGCCAGCTATCATCGCCCTGGTTTAAATGGACGAGTTATCAATAACAGTTTTGATTTATTAAAAACGCCATTCGAACGGCAGCCTTTTGGATCTATTGAATATGATATAAACGGCATACATACAGCCTACACTTTTCTTGTCCCTATCGATAGTAATCTTTATCTCTACTGCGGGAAATATATTGGTCTAAGCTTTATCGATCTGGTAGGTAAAATGACCAATGCCGAGGTTCAAATTACTGTCGACGATTCAATCTCGGAAAAGACCGCCAATATGAAACCGGGAATTTTATATCAGGAAGGCAGCAAGCTGCAGTCATTGTTAGTAGGGGGAGAATTATTTGATTTCAATATCGAAGCTTATTTTCATAGTACTACGGATAAACCATCATATAAATACTTGATTTGGTTATCGGGACTTGTAGCCCTCGGCTCTGTTCTTTTTGCAATTGTCCTGGGTATGTTGATTACCGGCAAGGCTAAGAAAGAGATAGAAAACCTTACCCGGGCGGCAGAACGAATTTCTACCGGCGATTTTTCCAAACCTGTCATGGCTTATGAAGAAGGAGAATTTTCACAGCTGGCTGATTCGTTCACTGATATGACCCTGAAGTTAAAAAAAATACAAAGGGATTTAGCCACCACCGAAAAAATAGCCGCCTGGCAGATAATGGGACGCAAAGTTGCCCATGAAATCAAAAATCCTCTTACCCCCATTGCGGTCAGCATTGATGATCTTCGTCGATCATATCAGGAAAAACTTGATAATTTCCCTGAAATTCTCCTTGAGACAACCGGAACGATAAAAACAGAAATCGTTCGTTTGACAAAACTGCTTGATCAGTTCGTCAAGTTCGCCCGCATGAATCCACCGGTGATTATTAAAACATCGTTTAATAAAATTATATCTGATATAGAGACCCTTTACAGAAATAATATTGACTCAAAACGACTTATTATTAAAAACAGCCTTATAAATGACATTGTGAATCTTGATCCTGAAATGATAACCCAGACTCTAATCAATTTAATAAAGAACAGTTTAGAGGCTGGCAGCGAAACGACAGTTACGATGGAAATTACCAATGACCACAATAATCTGAATATATTAACCACCGATAACGGCCCTGGTTTTCCGGAAGAGATATTAAAACAGGACTTACAACCCTATCTATCGACTAAAAAGGATGGATCAGGCCTAGGCCTGGTTATCTGCCAGCGGATCATCAACGATCATGGTGGGACATTCGAAATATTCAATACTGAATACGGAGGAGCGGGAATCAGAATAATCATTCCTCAACAAAATGGCTAAAATATTAATTATAGATGATGAAGAAAATATCCGCAAATCCCTCAAATCGGCATTGGACCGACGCCAGCATGAAACCGATACTGCAGACTCTTATGCCGAAGGACTTGAGAAATCAAAATCTCCGTTTGATATAATTTTTCTCGATATCATGTTAGGTGATGGCAACGGGATTGATCTGCTTAAGCACATCCTTGAAAGAAACCGCCAGCAGACAATTGTTATGATCTCAGGTCACGCAGATATCGATATGGCGGTGGGTGCGATCAGGGCCGGAGCTTATGATTTTATTGAAAAACCTGTCTCGCTTGACCGGGTTCTGGTCACAATCAGTAATGCCACCAAAACCAATCAGTTGCGTTCGGAGAAAGGGCGCCTGTCAGATATTATTTATGGAGAATTTATCGGAACATCAAAACCGGTTGTTGAATTAAAAGAAAATATTGCCCGCTCAGCTTCCAGAGCCAGCCGATTTCTGATCCTCGGTGAAAACGGAACCGGCAAAGAACTTGTTGCAAATATGATTCACAGAGCTGGCAGTAAATGCGATGGTTCATTTGTCACAGTAAACTGCGCCGCTCTCCCCTCGGAACTCGTCGAATCGGAATTATTTGGCCATATCAAGGGAGCCTTTACCGGAGCACACGCCAATCGTAATGGTAAATTCCTAGAAGCTGATCATGGCTCAATATTTCTTGATGAAATCAGCGAAATGCCGCTCGAAGCACAGGCCAAAGTTCTCAGAGCAATTGAGACTAAACAAATTTCTCCGGTTGGAAGCGACAAGTCTATTTCTGTTGATTGTAATATTATTGCTGCCTCCAATCGAAACTTAGAAAAAATGATCGAGGATAACAAATTCCGACAGGATTTGTATTACCGTCTTAATGTTGTTCTGCTCCATCTTCCCTCATTAAGAGAAAGAATTTCTGATTTGGGACTTCTTTGCACTTATTTCTTAAATAAATTCGCTAACGAAACAGGCAATAATCCCAAAACAATAAACTCAGAAGCTATGGATTTTTTGCGATCTTATAATTTCCCCGGCAATGTACGCGAGTTAAAAAACATAATGGAACGATTGAATATTTATTGTGATAATTCAGAAATTACTCTAAAAGATATTAAACCCCTTCTCCCCCAAAGCGGATATATAGAAAGCAAATCACTAAAAGAAGCTGTATCTGATTTTGAACAGGATTACATCGAAAATATAATCGATCAAAATGAAGGAAATATGTCATCCGCCGCCCGCCAATTAGGAATTGAAAGATCACATCTTTACAAAAAAATTAACAAATTCAGGAAAAGATAATCTTTTCAAACTTCATATCTTTTTCATCAATTATTGAAAATAACTGCAACATTAAATCAATAAATTATCAACTTCCAAATGTTCAATAAAAGCACACCTTATAAGCTACTATTATACAATGCCTTAGCTATGATGATTACTTAAAATAACCAGGCGAGTAATTGGCAGATAACTTGCTTTTAATTATACAAAATTATAAAAATTAATAAATGAATCAAACATTGAAAGGGTCCATTTATGAAAAAAATCCTTGCCTCGGTTTTGATTTTTGGAATAATAGCATTTTGTGCTCCAGTGGTTAGCGCCGGAATTTGGACATTCAGTCCAACTCCTGCCAACCTGTATGATCTGGATCACTATTATGCCTATTCCTGGGGCGTCAACTGGGGAACAACCGAAGAGATTGTTGATGTAAAACTAATTTTCCATGACATTCGGGACTGGAAAGTTGAATCCAACGATATTCTTTATGTCCGTCTTTTAGATCAAGCTGCTGAAGGAGTCCATATGTACCCGGACTGGCAGAGTGGCGGAGACTATTTCGCTAACCAGGGAGTATTGGTTAATACCTGGACAGATCCTTATGGCTCACCTTATCCCGCCGTTACGCTTGAGTGGTCTTTTGCCGCTCTTGGTCTGGTCGATGACTTCGTTCTGGCCGCTGCTGATGGAAACTGGGGTCTTTCTTTTGATCCTGATTGCCACTATTACAACAGTGGAATCGAAATTCAGATCGAAACGGCTGATGCTGTCCCGGAGCCGGCCTCTCTCAGCTTGATGCTTCTGGGAATGGGGATGATTGGATCTCGATTCATGAAACGCAAAAAATAATATTTATTATTCTTTTTATATAAAACCGCCTCATTATTGTGGCGGTTTTTTTATTTAAAAAATTATATCAATCATAAATTATAATTTACTAATCAATAACGATCTCCCATTGCATATCTATTTTCTGTTAGTTATAGCGTCTATTTCAGGGATGATTCTTAAATCAAATAAAAACATAAAACAAAATATTTGTTAATTTGTATAATGAACAGAATGAATCGTTGAGCACTTTTGTAAAAACAAATTCAAAAAGGGAGGCGCTATGAATATTGGCAATGATATTCATAAAAATTCAAACGCAATTATTATCAGCAGCCTTATCATTGGGCTAACTATAATAATCTGCACTTTTAATCTTTCCAACGCATTCGTCAAGGTTAAAGGTTTGGGGAAAACAATTTCTGTCACAGGAGCCGCAGTCAAATCGATCACATCAGATTATGCTGTCTGGGAAGGGACGATAAGCACCACTAATGCAAATCTTGATCTCGCGTATGCAAAAATCAGAGAAGATCTGGTTAAAGTACAAAGCTTTCTTAAAAAGAAAAATTTCAAGCTCGAAGCATATGATATCAGCACGATCCAAATTCTAAAAAACATGAACCAAAAAAGAGAATTCCTTGATTACACTCTTGTTCAGACAATTACTATTGAATTGGATGATGTCCCCAGGATTACTCAGTTAGCCCGTGAAGCGTCAACATTAATAGAGCAGGGAGTCGAAATTAAATCAGAAAATCCAAAATATCTTTTCACCAGATTAGAAGAACTGAAGCTGGAGATGATCAAAGCCGCCACGGAAAATGCCAGGATGCGGGTTGATCAATTGGCAATCTCTACCAATTGTAGTGTCGGGGTTCCCATTTCTGCTAATATTGGCATCTTCCAAATCAGGCCACTTCATTCAACTGATGTGTCAAACTGGGGCATGAATGATGTTACATCGATTGAAAAGGAGATAGTATCAACTGTCCATGTAGATTTTATGATAGATGATTGACAATACCAATCTCATAGACTTCCATGCATTACTGCCATATTTTCATATATATGCTATTATGGCATTTATTTTATAAGTTTTTTATAAAATTTCACTCTTTTTTTGCTCATTTTTCATGAAACTTCTTGACAGTTTAGGCGTTATAATTATATTCATAACGCTGTTAGCACTCACCGAAGATGAGTGCTAACAAGGAAAGATTTGAATAGATAGAATTATGAATTTTTAAAAAGTATAACTTTAATAACAATAAACAAAATGAGGCTATGCCTCAG
>JBDRQG010000032.1:0-9676 GCA_043826475.1 bacterium | reverse complement strand
CAATCTCCGAGATATGGGTTCTTACTTCGTTTAGAAACTCTTCTTTTTTCTAAGACAATTAACAGCCACTTTTGTATTAATAGAAAAAATAAATAAATTTATTGTAAAAGGAGCTATATTAAGACTTGAATCATCAGGTATTGAAAATTCAGTCATAGCCCGGAAACGATTTATTATGTGAGATGATTTTTTCTATGGCTGTAAAACGAAAATAATTAAAAAACAGACTTTCCGTTAAGAGCGGCTGTCTTGCTTTTATCAAGATATAATTTCTAATTAATAACATGGAGGAGGAGGAGGGCCGCTTTTGAATAAATAATTTACTAGATAGGTCAAATCATCCACAAGAATATGGCCGTCAAGATTTACATCACCGGCTTCCGGACAGGGAGTGGGGGGACCGCTTTTGAATAAATAATTAACAAGGTAGATCAGATCATCAACCAGAACTTTGTCGTCCCAGTTAACATCCCCGCTTGATAAGCAGCAGGCATCAAATCTATCAATAAGATAACAATGCGGACCATCCCATGAAGGAGTAACCGTTCCACCTCCATACAGGCCCCATGTCCAGGTTCCACCGGGGGGAAACCAGCTTGAATCTATACATAGATAATTACCGATTGCTGTTGTATCCACCATCGTTGTAATGCTCCAGGTTGGTTGATTGTCAAGATAAACAGGATTATTAAACGATACACCGCCAAAACCAATTGTATCCGCTCCATAACCATCAACACCAAATTGTGATTCAGCATATACGGCATAATTACTGAAATCAGCAACGGTAGAATAAGTAATCGGCGTAAACCCCGGGCCGGGATTCATAATATAGTGGGGTGGAGAATATTCTCCAATGTATATCTTGAACCCATTGGTTGAACCCATTATTCCCTCTGGTGGGGTATTAATATTAATCGTCCAGGTAACAGGTCTGCCTGTTCTTACTCTTGTACCACCATCCCACGAACCGTTGAGGGAAGACACCCAAACGTCCTGGCCGAAGGAAGTGCTTGAGCACATTACTAAAATAGAGAGAGTAACAATTATTTTTTTCATTTTATAAACCTCCCCGATATTTTAATCACACATTGGCGGGGTTTCTCCGCCTTTGAATAAATAATTCACCAGCATAACCAGATCGTTGACAAGAATTTGATCATCAAGAGTGACATCGCCGGCTTTCAAGCAATCAGGTGCAGAACCGCCAAAGAAGAGGAAATCCCTGAGGTACATTAGATCATCGATAAATATTCCTTCACTTCCGACAACATCACCACGAATACCCTGACAGCATGGTTCAATCAAATAACAATGCGGGCCATCCCAGGAAGGTATAATTGTCCCTAGTTGTCCAACATACCAAAGCCAGGCAGAACCGGGAGGAGACCATGATGAATCTATGCAGAGGTAATTACCGGAAGTGCTATTTTCAACCTGGGTAGTAATCGTCCACATATCTTCATGTATATCTGGAAAATGACCCGTGAAAGGACCAGGAGAACCAAACCCAATAGTGTCAGCACCTAATCCATCAACTCCAAATGGTTGTACGCTATATGTTGGAGCGGCAGATAAATCTCCTATAGTTTCCCATGATATCGGTGTCAATCCCGGTCCGGGATTAAGTAAACCACCGACCGTTCCATCACTGGATATAAAAACTCTAAATCCATTGGTAAAGCTATATAAATATGATGGTGGAGTATCCATTCGTATATACCATGTGACAGGTCTGCCAGTGGTAACTTTAGTGTCATTATCCCAGCCGCCGTTAACGTGTGAGACGGTTACACCGTCAGCATAAACAAGGCCAAAACATAATAACAAAATTCCTGCTAAAATAATAAATGCTTTCATAAAAACCTCCCGATATTTTTAATCACATGGCGGCGGGGCATCTCCGCCTTTGAATAAATAATTCACCAGCATAACCAGATCGTTGACAAGGATTTGATCATCAAGAGTGACATCGCCGGCTTTCAGGCAATCAGGTGCAGAACCGCCGACGAACAGGAAATCCCTTAGGTACATTAGATCATCGATAAATATTCCTTCGCTTCCGACAACATCACCACGAATACCCTGACAGCATGGTTCAATCAAATAACAATGCGGCCCATCCCAGGGGGGTTTAACTGTCTCTCCTTCTAAAGTAGCCCATAACCAGGCTCCTCCGGGAGGATAGAACGATGAATCTAAGCAGAGATAATTACTAATAGCATTATCTTCTACCTGAGTGGTTATAGTCCAGACATCTTCATGTCTGTTAATCGGCTCACCTCCAAATCCACCGAAGGTACCAAATCCTACTGTGTCAGCACCAAATCCATCATTACTGGAAAAATGTTCTGAGTAGGAGGCACCGGGGAAGTAAACCAGGGTTTGTGCTGTAATTGGCTCAAAACCAATGCCCTCGGTAATTATTCCGTCTCTTGTACCATCTTCCGATAAATAAACCCTGAATCCATTAGTAAATGCATATATCAATTCCTGAGGTACATCCATCCTGAGTGTCCAGGTGACCGGCCGGTCTGTGGTGACTTTAGTGTCATTATCCCAGCCGCCATCAAAGTTTGAGACAGTTATGCCGTCCGCATTGGCAATACCGATACACAATAGCAAGGTTACAGCTAATGCTATTAGAAAAATTCTCATACCGACCTCCCGATTCGTTTACCCGCCGTGATCTTCGATGTCAGTCGTGTCGATTTATAGATTTGTATTTTATACTAAATAAATATAGCTAAACATTAAGAGATCGTCAAGTAAATAGTCTATGTATTTCAACAGCAAGGATGAACGTGAAACCCTGGCATTTTTTGATAACTACTACATTGAAATCGAGATGTTTAAAAAATATAATAACAACTATGGAGATACGTTTTATATAATGAAAGCGGAATCATAAAATAACAGCCGCCTCCCATATGAGAAGCGGCTGTATCTATATCAAACCAGCATTATGCTGGTGTTAGGGACAGGTTACTGGAGGAAGGCCGCTCTTAAAGAGATAATTAACCAAAAGGGTTAAATCATCCACCAGAATAAGACCGCTGCCATTGGCATCGCCTTCGTCAATACAAGCCGGAGTAGGACCACTCTTGAACAGGTAGTTAACCAGCAATACGAGATCATCAACCAGAATGGAACCGTCAAGATTTGCATCTCCGCGGATACCATCATGGTTGCAGCAGGAATTTTTGCCACTCTCGGCATGAATATCAAATTCCGGAATGTTCTTTGCAGTTATTGCGGGAATTAGTTCAAATCCTAAAGGACCATGATGAATAATTACCTGGAGTTTATCGATCTTTAAATCAGCTACACTTTCAGAGGGCCAGTTATAAATTAATGAATCGGGTTGTTCTAAGGATATAATCCCGGATTCATTTGAGATTTCTATTCTAAAAGGATGAGGGCCTAAATCAGGAATTTTGGCTGAGCTGCCAACAGTGCCAATGTCGACATAACTTCCGGTAGCGGGTACTGGTGCACTGGTAAATAGAACAGTGCCATCAAGACTTGCTACAACAGAATATGTTGCTGGTATGATGGAAAAGACTTTTACATTCCATTCCGATGGCGAGGATTTTTTCTGGGTCATGGAATAGTAGACATCAAAAAATGACTCAGCCGGGAAATCCGGGGAAGGGGGAGGTGTCCCGGATGCAAAAACATCAAAAAATGATTCAGCCGGGAATGATTCATCAACTGCAGAGCACATATAAGATCCATTGACAGGCGTAGAGGGTTCCTCATATAAAAGAAAATATGTATAATCATAGTTCTGCTGAGTAATTGGGTCAGGTCTGAAAGCCAAGCCGCAAGGTTTAGTTGAGTCCTGATTGACAACGGCATAATATGATGCGGGTAAATAATCAATAACAGCATTGCCAATATTCGTAATATTGTAATCCTCAAAGGAGAAAGTATAGTTTTCATTAGCAATTGCATAAGCCGAAAGATTTTCACCAAATTGTGACAAGCTGGATATATCCTGAATCCAGACATGATCAGTATCAATATTTCTGAATGAAACTGTAGTAACAAGCTGATTTATGATTCCCTCGTTTTCCCATGACCACATAGCACTGTCCTCGGTCCCAAAACAAATATCAATTTTACCGGCGTCATCCATATTAGCCACAGACATATCATACGGGCCATGGTTTGGTCCTTTAACCTTGGTTCCCAAAGTCCCGATATTTACCCAGGCAGTATTATTGGTTGTCCATGAACCACGATCCTGACGGATAGCATTACCACCAAGATAGCCATTAATCTGATACACTCCGGGAAGAGCCTGAACCCAGATATCCCATTTTCCATCGGGGCGTTTGTCCTGTCTCAAAGATGCAACAAATTGATCCGGTAAGCCGTCGACGATACCTGAGAAATCTGATAAAATCGATGCACCAACTGGTAATGAAGGGTCTTCCACAAAGCGGCAGTTCCATCCCTTGAATCCGGGCAGCATCATAGGCTTAGCATCAAATCCGTTATAAAGTGATCCCGGAACCAGGTCAAGATCAGAAATATGAAGGGTATCATCGATAGCTTCCAGGCAAGCCGAACCCCGACTAATATGTTGCATACCGAATAGATTTGCTACAATATCAGCTCTTATTACTATAGGTTCGCAACATGTTGGAACCGGATAACCACCCCAGGGAGCAAATGCCGGTAATCCAATTGACATGTATTCCTCATAGACGTGAACATCATTGGTATCAACAATACAATCCCCGTTGAGATCGCAATTAAATAGATCCGGGGGAGTAGAGCCGCAGTTGTACAGAAAATTAACAAGAAAAACCATATCATTTATCGATAAAGTGATACCGTCTCCATTACAATCTGCATTTGCAAAACATTGAGCATATACTTGAGGTGAAATGGATAGTAAAAACACTATAATAAAAACGGTTTTTATTAATACTGAAGGCTTGAGATATAATTTCATAACCTATCTCCATTGTTTGATATTATTATAGACAAAAATTGTTCTATAAATTTGTCGGTACATTTTGATCCGAGCAGTAATTTAATAATCAAAGTAGTCCTGAGTTCTATATTGACAATATATCATTTTTCTCGATTTTTACAAGGAATTATAATGACTACTAAAACTCGAATATAGCGGGAATTATTTGTATTAAATTTATTAGCAACAACTTACAAACTGCCAAAGCCTCTATTCGCAATTAAAAAAGCCGCTTTATTTAAAAAAAGCGGCTCAGTTATTTAGAGTATAGAGGGCATTGTCTACAAAATTTTGTGCCTGGCAGACGCCCTCGTCTGCTGGTAGGCACCACATTATTTTTTAGGGGCACACGGGGGCGTGTGCCGCCCACATTTAAAAAAAAGGAGAGCGTGTGCTCTCCTTAATATAAAATTTTAATAGATAAATTAGTCTACAAAATTAATTCAAATGCCTTTTTAAATGATTCGTAATCCCGCATCCCCTGAAATTCCTGTACAAGTTTGCCTTCACTGTTGAAGAAATATGTGGTCGGGACACTCTGTATATTATACTTAACCGCAATAGCTCTATCACCAACCAGCAGGACCCAGTTCATATTGTTTTGACTTGAATAGGCTTTTACTTTTTCAGCCGAGTCATTTAATGATATGCCGATTATTTCGACTCCTTTATCTTTATACTCACCATAGAGCCGGGCTAGGTCAGGGATCTCTTTGCGGCAGGGAGGACACCAGGTGCCCCAAAAGTTCACCACTACCGGACCTTTGCCGATCCATTCGGTGGAGCTGTGAGCGATACCATCGACATCCGGAGCTTCAAAATACATTGTTTCCATTTTTATATTGGTCTGGTTTGCCTGTGGCTGTGCTTGTTCCTTAGCCTGAAGTTTTGAGTTGGCTTCTTTTTGATCGCTGCTACAGCCAAAAATCATACAGACAAAAATAATTGAAATGCAAATTGAGAAAATCTTATTCATCATGGTCGTTCTTTCAATTTAAAATATTTTTGATGTTCAACAATTAATTAGGGTTTTGCTATTTTCCAGTTGAAGGTGCGCTGGTTTTGGTTGTGTCGTATTTTTCATCTTTTACATAAGTCAGAGCATCCATCATAGATTTGGTATCCCTGTAACCGGAGATATTTCCCAGTTTGGTGCCATCAGATTTCAGGAACCAAAAAGTCGGATAACCGCGGACGCCGAATTCGCTTTTAGTCAGGCTCTGTTCAGTGATTTTAAAACCATCGATATCGAGCATATTCTGTGAATCCCCGTCAACCTGCACCGGGACAAAATGTTCGTTAACCAGCTCGATAACTTCCGGACGGCTGAAAGTTTCTTTATCCATCTTTTTACACCAGCCGCACCAGGAGGTAGTAAAATCTATAAAAACATGCTTGCCCTCTTTTTTGGCTTTAACCAGACCTTCGTCATAAGATATCCAGGCGATTTCTGTATTCTTTACCTCTGCTTTTTGGGTAGAATCAGACTCATTTTTTTTTGTCTCTCCGTCGGCGAACACCAAGCCTGCTGCTAAAAATGCAAACAGAATCGATAATACCAGTTGTCTGAAAAAATTCATAAAAAATCCTGTCGTTAGCTAAAATTTTCTCTTTTGTTAATTGGCCTTAGATATGCACTGGACTCGCCTAAAAGTTCTTTTAGACTGTTCAACAGGGCAAAGTCAGGCTGAACCGAATATTTGCGGGATTTAATATAAACCTCCGAGCCGTTTTCTCTGGCTGCTAATAAAACCGGAGTATTTCCCCGGTAATTTTTTAAATTCTCCAAAGCCTGTTCAATCAGATTATCGGAACAATTTTTATCTATCTTTATAACCAATTGGCAGTTAAATCGTTCCGCAAGTTTTTCAAGAGGGAGAACTTCATTACAAATTATTTTTGGGGCTTCTCCTTCTCGGGTGGATACCCGGCCGGTAACTAACACCATTTGGTCAACTCCAATATAATCTTTACTCTTATCATAACAATCGGAAAATAAAATCAGTTCGGAAGTACCGGTGTAATCTTCGAGGGTTACAAAAGCCATTGTGTTCCCTTTTTTATCAATCATGGTTTTTACCGCGGCCACCACCCCTCCGAGCGTAACTTCCTTGTTATCAGCCACCTGGCCCAAACGGTCGGTAGCAAAAGTAGTAAAAGATTTTAACTCATCCCGATATTTGTCCAAAGGATGGCCGGAGATATAAAATCCAAGCATTGTTTTTTCTTCGGTCAATTTGCGCGATGACGACCATTCTTCGATATCCGGTAAAACCGGAGCGATCCTGGTAATTGTACCAGATGAATCGGCAAAGAGATCATGGGAGTTGTTGGTGGCGGAAACCTTGTGGCCATACTCAAGCATAGCTTCCACAGTGCTGTATTTTTGAGCTCGACTACCGGGAAGAGAATCACAGGCGCCTGCCGCAACCAGAGATTCCAATGTCCGTCGATTTAGAGATTTAAGAGGAACCCGGCCAACCAGATCGGCAAAATCATGATATGGCCCGTTTTTCATCCGTTCATCCATAATTGCCTTAGCTGGTGCGCCTCCGACATTTTTTACCGCCTGAAGGCCAAATCTAATTTTCCCTTCAATAACAGAAAAATCGGTATTGGAAAAATTAACGTCAGGAGGGAGAACTTCAATGCCCATTTTTCGGCATTCTTCAAGGAAGATATAGATTCGATCGGAGTCGTTTATTTCCGATGACATCAGAGCGGCCATAAATTCTTTAGGATAAAAATGCTTCAGCCAGGCAGTTTGGTAAGCGATAAAGGCATAACAAGTAGAATGAGCTTTGTTGAAACCGTAGCGGGCGAATGTTTCTATCTGATGAAAGACTTCTTCAGAAATTTTATTGTCAATTTTCTTCTCAGCGGCACCGGATAAAAATTCCTTTTTCTGGGCAGCCATAAGATCGACATCTTTTTTACCCATTGCCTTGCGAAGTAAATCGGCTTTTCCCATTGAATATCCAGCCAGGGAGTTGGCAATCTTAAGCACCTGTTCCTGGAAAACAATTACGCCATAGGTAGAGCCAAGAATCTGTTTCAGATCGGGATGCAGAAATTCTACTTTCTGGTGGCCGTGCTTGCATTCGATATAAGTATCTATCATTCCGGAGTCAAGCGGGCCGGGGCGGTAGAGGGCGTTCATAACGGTTATATCGGTGAAACATTCCGGGGATAATTTTCTTAGGTAATCGCGCATACCGGGTGATTCAAACTGGAAGATGCCGATCGTATCGCCGCGAGCGAAAAGTTTGTAGACATCAGCATTATCAAGAGGGATATTTTCAAGGTCAAGCTGAACACCAGGGTTGTTTTCATAAATCATTTTCAGGGCATCATCGATAACGGTCAGGGTTCTCAAGCCGAGGAAATCCATTTTCAGCAGCCCTATTTTCTCTACGATTTTCATGTCATACTGAGTGGTTATTTCGTCTTTGCTCCCCTTGAAAAGCGGAACATATTCGGTCAGTGCATGAGGAGCGATCACCACTCCGGCGGCATGGGTCGAACAATGGCGGGCCAGTCCTTCAAGAGTAAGAGCAAATTTAATCAATCGCTCGACTCTTTTATCCTGCTTTACCAGATCAGCCAATTCCGGGACCTTGCTTAAAGCAGACTGAAGAGTCACTCCTGGTCCTTCAGGGATCATCTTGGCAATCTGGTCGACATCGCTGTATGGCATCGAGAGAACCCGTCCGACATCGCGGATAACTCCCCGAGCAGCCATAGTACCGAAGGTTATTATCTGGCAGACATTTTCTTCGCCGTATTTATCGATGACATATTTAATAATTTGATCCCGACCCCGATCGGCGAAATCGATATCTATATCAGGCATCGATATTCGTTCCGGGTTCAGGAAACGCTCGAAGAGCAATTCAAATTTTATAGGATCAATACTTGTAATTTTAAGAGCATACGAAACCAGAGAACCTGCGGCAGAACCACGACCGGGACCGACTGGGATTTTTTGTAGCCGGGAATAATCGCAAAAATCTTTTACAATCAAAAAATAACCGGCATAGCCCATCTGCCTGATAACGCCCAGTTCGTATTCGAGGCGTTTTTTAATATCATCGGTTATTTCTTTATATCGATCTTTGAGGCCCTCAATACATAAGTGCAAAAGAAATTCATCGGCATCTTTATGCGTGTCAGGGATGGGAAAAACCGGCAGCAGAAGTTTGTCCATTTCAAAATCAAGATTACATCTTTCGGCGATTCGCACCGTATTATCCAGAGCTTCCTTATGATCCGGGAAAAGCTCGTGCATCTCTTCAGCTGTTTTAAAATAAAGCTGGTCGGTGCTGTATTTCATCCGGTCAGTATCGTCGACCATCTTTCCAGTCTGAATACAAAGAAGAGCATCATGGGCCTCGGCATCTTCCTGCTTTAGATAATGGCAGTCATTGGTGACAACCAGCGGGATTCCGGTTTCGCGGGCGATAGCCTGAATTTTGGGAAGAATATCGAGTTGTTTTTCCAGCCCGTGATTCTGCATTTCTAAAAAGAAATTCCCTTCGCCGAAAATTTCATTGAATTCCAAAGCGGACGCCACGGCGGAATCGGTATCACCTTTCATCAGGCGCCAGTTTACTTCCCCCCGAAGACAAGCGGTGGTGGCTATCAGTCCTTCGCTGTGTTTTCTGAGTAATTCCTTATCGATACGGGGGC
>JBDRQG010000031.1:0-5037 GCA_043826475.1 bacterium | reverse complement strand
TGTAAATTCAAAAATCATGCAAAATATCGCTGATGGGCTTTATTATATATTCCCCAAAATCGGCGAAATGTCTGATATTGCAGAAAATCTGGCTTTAGATAAAAGTGTCAATGACTGGATGCCACTCTGGTCAACTTTATTATTCTCAGCAGCTTTAATTGGCGTTACCATATTCTTATTTAATAAAAAAGATTATTAAATTGTTCATTGATTAATTTATAATATTTCATATTATCATAACTATGAATGAATCAAATAAAATAGAAGACTTATTGGAGCCATTAAAAATTGCCCGTCGTCTCGAGCAGGAAGGCCAGCAGTTTTTTCTCGAATCTGCAAGAAATGCCAAAAGTAAATTAGTAAAACAAACTTTTGAATTTTTGGCACATGAAGAAGATAAACATCTCGCTAAAATTACTGAAGTTTATAATATGCTGGAAATCTCAGATGGGAACGAATTCCCTGATATTGAAGATTCCCAGGCAGATGAAAGATTGGCTTCGTTTAATGATAATCTGGCTCAGTTAAAAGAGAAATTGTCTCCGGAAGCATCAGATATAGAAGCTTATGAAACGGCCCTTAAATTTGAAAATGGGGCCGAGGATCTTTATGATAAAATGTATCTCGAATCCGAGAATCCAAAAATAAAAAGATTCTATAAGTGGCTGATTGATGAAGAGAAAATGCACGCCCGCCTTTTAAAATCATGCCTTGTTTTTGCCCAGGATCCAACCGCCTGGTTTAAAATGAAAAACGACTGATTCATTAATCAGAGAAAATTTAAACTCTCTCAGTATCTCCTTTACTCCGTTTGAAAAATTAGCTATATATTCCCGCAGATAAATAAGGCAATATAGCAGTTCAAGGAGGACTATTTATGACCCCGTTCGAATACCTGAAAAAAACCGAAAAGCAACGGATGAAAGATCTATTTGAACTTCTTAATTTTCCGTCAGTATCAGCTAAATCAGAACATAAAAAAGATGTAGCAGATTGCGCCGAGTGGCTAAACTCGCATCTGAAAGTGATCGGTTTTAAATCCAAAGTTTATAAAACACCCGGACATCCGATTGTTTACGCCGAATACATGGTTGATAAAAAGCTTCCGACGATTATATACTACGGCCATTACGATGTCCAGCCCCCGGAACCGCTTGAATTATGGAAAACACCCCCCTTTAAACCAGAAATACGAGATGGATATATCTATGCGCGCGGTTCCACCGATGATAAAGGACAGACCTTTGCTCAGATAAAAGGACTGGAGGCGGTTATTAAATCGACCGGTACTCTCCCTGTTAATGTCAGATTTCTTATTGAAGGGGAAGAAGAAACCCATTCCGTTAATCTCCCTAAGTTCATCAAACAAAACAAAAAGTTGCTCAAAGGTGATATTGTAGTAATTTCAGATACAGCTCAATTTAATAAAAATCTTCCGGCGGTTACTTATGGATTGAGGGGGATAGCCTCGGTTGAGGTTTTTGTTTACGGTCCCAATAGGGATGTCCATTCCGGATCATTTGGCGGGGCTATTGCCAACCCGGTAAATGTTTTGTGCAGTCTGGTTGGACAGCTTCATGACAAGAATAATAAGATTACCATTCCGGGCTTCTACAAAGATGTCAAGAGTCTTACCAAATGGGAAAAGAATCAGTTTAAGAAACTTCCATATAGTGCATCAGGATATAAAAAGTCATTAGGCATCAACGAACTTCAGGGTGAAAAGGGATTCAGCACTTATGAAAGAGCCTGGGCCAGACCTACCTGTGATGTGAATGGTATAAAAGGAGGGTATCAGGGGGAAGGCGCCAAAACTATTATTCCCTCGATGGCATCATGCAAAATAACCATGCGGTTAGTTCCAAATCAGGATCCGATTGATATCTGCAACAAACTTGAAAAATATCTTCTTAAAATTGCGCCTAAATCAGTCAAAGTCAAAGTTGATAAGCATGGCGGCGCGAGAGGTGTTGTTGTCCCAACCGATGGTCCCTGGCTGGAAGCATCAGGACGGGCTATCAAAGCCGGATTCGGCAAAGAACCGGTCTTTATGCGTGAAGGGGGCTCTATCCCGATTGTTGGTGATTTCAAAGATATTCTGGGACTTGATACTCTATTAATAGGCTATGGACAGCAGGATGATAATATCCACTCCCCTAATGAACGTTTCCGCATTGTAGATTTTGAGCGTGGCTGTAAAACCTCTGCGGTTCTGCCAGAAGAGTTAGCAAAGGTGAAAAAATAATATGAATCTGGGAATAAAAGGGAAAAGAGCCCTCGTTACGGGGGCTTCTTCCGGTCTGGGTAAAGCGGCGGCACTGGCACTTGCTGCTGAGGGTGTTATAGTAACTATCAATAGCCGTACAAAAGAGACTCTTGAGAAGGCAGCTGCTTTAATAGAGAAAGAAACTGGCAACAGACCAAATATTGCAGTTGGTGATATTTCAATATCAGATAATATCAAAGAGATTATTAAATCTGCCGGTGATGTTGATATTTTAGTATCAAACACTGGTGGACCTCCTCC
Organism: bacterium; assembly: GCA_043826475.1. Classification (GTDB taxonomy): domain Bacteria; phylum Zixibacteria; class MSB-5A5; order GN15; family FEB-12; genus DAOWMZ01. The sequence goes on along the minus strand of JBDRQG010000031.1, from coordinate 2,510 downwards.
GGGTGATTTCTCCGGTTTTTCACAACAGGATTGGGCAAATGCGGATAACCTCATTCTAAATTCAGCTATAAACCTTACCAGAGCTGTTATAGAGTCGATGAAAACCAAAGGCTGGGGGAGATTGATTTATATTACTTCTGTAGCTGTATTACAGCCAATTGATGATTTGATTTTATCAAACACCTATCGGGCCGGACTTACCGGATTCTGTAAAACCATATCAAACAAATATGCCAAATTTGGTATAACAGCTAACACCGTCTGTCCCGGTTATACCGGAACCGAAAGGCTTTGGCATTTGGCCGAGAGCCGAGCGGCACAATCGGAAAAAACCAAAGAAGAGGTCATGCAGGGTTTTGGTTCTGTAGCACCTGTTGGCCGGGTTGGTAAGCCTGAGGAACTGGCTTCTCTGATAACCTATTTATCAAGTATTCAGGCGGCTTACATCACCGGAGCCTCGATACCGGTTGATGGCGGACTTTATAAATCATTGATATAAAACGCATAGCGTTGTTTATTTGAAGTATTTTATTAAAATCGTTGTAAAGGGTGAATTGGGTATATAGTGAACTCATCTCGATCTGGCGGTATAGTATTTACTGCATTGATAATTCAACAGATTTTAGGCGGGTTGACTTTCCCCATTGCAAAACTGGGTCTTGAGGTAATAGATCCCTTTACGTTTGCTTTTTATCGTTTTGGAATATCATCGCTAATTCTTCTTCTAATTGTCTTCCTGAGAAAAAAACAAATTCCCATCGAAAAGAAAGATTACATTAAAATTGCAGGATTAGGGCTGCTTATTATTCCTTTTAATCAGGTAGCCTACTTGTATGGCCAAAAACTGACAGCCGCCGGTCATGGGGCTTTATTGTTCGCTACAGTGCCACTCTGGATATTTATCGGTGCTTTAATTCATTTAAGAGAGAAATTCGTTTTAAAGCGAGCTATTGGTGTAATCGTAGGGTTTTGCGGAATTATAATAATACTTCTCTCCGGAAAAATTGTTGTCGGCAGGGAATATTTGTTAGGAGACATAATTATTATAATTGCAGTTATTGCCTGGGCTTCATATTCGATATTTGGAAAGCCGTTAGTCCAAAAATATGGCGCCATTCGCATTACAGCCTATGCTCTTTCGTTTGGATCGGCGGTCTATTTCCCATTCGGGTTATATTTTGCAATAAATTATAATTATTCCCAATCTAATCCTGGAGCCTGGTTATCGGTTTTATATGTTGCGATAGGGGTTTCGGTGCTGGCTTATGTCCTCTGGTACTGGGTGCTTAAGCAGAGGGAAGCATCAAAAATTGCAGTCTATCATAACCTGCAGCCCTTTATTGCAATTTCCATCGCTTACTCAATGTTAGGAGAAACCCCCGAATTATCTCTAATAATCGGGGGTATAATCGTAATTGCTGGAGTACTTATAACTGAAGCAAGAAAACCAAAAAAGAGAGCCTTGGGCTCTAGCGGCCTTCCCAACTCATAAAACTCTGATAATTCTGTGAAGCAGCGAATGTTTCGGGATCTTTAAGAAAGCTTAACATATTATCAATCAGGTAGATATGGCTCTTTTCTTCATCAGCAATAATATTAAGAAGCTTCTTTTTGTTTTCATCGGTCTCTTTTTCGGCAGCGTTGCGGTATAGTTTTTCTGCTTTTTGTTCAATCAACAGAGCTTCTTCCCATATAACCTTGGTCGAATCGCCTTCTAATTGCTCTTTACCGGAATCAACCATTTCCATAAAAACATTTTTAACCATTTTTACCGCATCTTTTTTAATGGAAGCAGCTTTTTCAACATCCTGTTTTTTATTTTCCTTCATACTTTTGAAAAAATGGTAATGGCGGTGTTCTTCGACAGCCAAGGTTTCAAACACTTTTCTGATCATCGGAGCTGAAGCTTTTTTTGCCCCATTCTCATAAAAGGTTTTACCGTCCAATTCCATTTGCATTGCATATTCAATTATATCCATCTTATTACCCTCGATAATTTAGAATGATTCTGATGATTGAAGATTCTCAGCCGAGAAAGCATCTTCCATCTTTTTGTCCGTAAAGATGCCATCTTTGCGAATGAGCTTGTCATCAAACCAGATTTCACCGCCACCGTAATCAGGCCGTTGTATTAAAACCAGATCCCAGTGGATCGTTGACTGGTTGCCGTTAGGGGCCTCATCATAGCATTGACCGGGGGTGAAATGGAAAGAACCAGCTATCTTTTCATCGAAAAGAGTATCTTTCATTGGATACAGAATAAAGGGATTAACGCCAATGGCGAACTCGCCGATATAGCGCGATCCTTCATCAGAATCAAGTATCTTATTAAGTTTCTTGTTGTCACCAGTGCAGGTAGCTTCAATAATTTTACCGTTTTTAAAAGTGAAGGTAATATCATTGTATAGATTGCCCTGATAGAGGGAAGGAGTATTGTATTTAATTGTTCCGTTTACGGAATCGCGAACCGGAGCGGTATAAACCTCGCCGTCGGGGATATTTCTTTGTCC
>JBDRQG010000030.1:0-3980 GCA_043826475.1 bacterium | reverse complement strand
GAAACGGTCTGGTGGATTCTCAAGAATTTCTATGACCGGGATTTAATCTATAAAGGGTACAAAATTGTCCCCTTCTGCCCCCGCTGTGGAACCGGGCTTTCCAGCCATGAAGTCGCTCAGGGATACGAAGAGGTAAAAGACCCCTCGATATTTATCAAGGTCAAAGCAGCTGATGATGATTTCTTCTATCTCGTCTGGACTACTACCCCCTGGACACTTCCATCAAATGCTGCCCTCTGTATGAAACCGGATGCCGATTATGTTATGGTCGAGCACGAAGGGGAAAAACTAGTTCTGGCTGAAGCGTTGGTTGAAAAAATTCTGGGAGAACCAAAAGAGGTTATCAAGAAATATAAAGGGAGAGATTTTCTAAATCGAAAATACGAACCCCTGTTTGATTTTTATAAAAATGATCAGGACAAAGCCTACTTTGTTGTAAATGCTGATTTTGTCACGCTCGAAGACGGTACCGGAATTGTCCATATCGCTCCCGGATTTGGCGCCGATGACTACGAAGTCGGCAAAGAACATGGCTTGCCCGTATTTCAGGCTATCGAAGCCAACGGTCACTTTAAAGATTTCGCTGGACCCTATGCCGGGATGTTTATCAAAAAAGCTGATCCCCTTATCACCAAAGACCTCAAAATTGCCGGTAAGCTTTATAAAAAAGAACAGTATACTCATAATTATCCCTTCTGCTGGCGGTGTCATTCCCCGTTAATTTATATCGCCCGGCAGTCCTGGTATATAAAAACCACCCAATTCAAAGACCAGTTGATCAAAAATAATAATGCTATCAACTGGTACCCCGATGAAATCCGTACCGGTCGGATGCTCAACTGGCTGGAAAACAATGTTGACTGGGCTCTTTCCCGCGAACGGTTCTGGGGAACGCCTCTGCCAATCTGGATCTGCGACAACAATGAATGTGGCAAAATGAAATGTGTCGGCTCAATTGAACAGCTTCGCAAAGAGGGGATCGATGTCCCCGAAGAAGTCGATCTTCACAAGCCGATGATGGATGATGTCAAACTTAAATGCGAGTGCGGCGGAACAATGACCCGGGTGTCGGAAGTAATCGATGTCTGGTTTGATTCCGGTGCGATGCCCTATGCCCAGTGGCATTGGCCGTTTGAAAATAAGGAAGAGTTTGAAGCTAAATATCCGGCCCAGTTTATTTCCGAAGCGGTCGATCAGACACGAGGCTGGTTCTATTCTCTGCTGGCTATCTCTACCATGCTTTTTGATAAGCCTCCGTTTGAGAATGTGATCGTATTGGAATTCATTCTCGATAAAGTGGGCAAAAAGATGTCCAAGCATGTCGGTAATGTCACCGATCCATTTAAATTGGCTGATGATTTCGGTGCCGATCCGATCCGATGGTATCTCGTTACGAACTCTAATCTCTGGATGCCGACTAAATTCGATGAAGAGGGACTCAAGGAAGTTATCCGCAAATATTTTGATACCCTGCGCAATACCTATTCCTTTTTTGCACTCTATGCCAATATCGACAAAGTGACCGAAGAGGCGGAAAAATCGGGAAAAACAGTCGAAGAATATCTTGAATCCAAAGCGGGTGAGCCGGAAAAATTCGACCGCTGGATAATTTCCCGCTATAACAGCCTGATTAAAGATGTCTCCGACAGTTTTAGTGAATATAAAATCACCAGTACGGTCAGAACAATCCAGAGTTTTGTAATCGATGAACTCTCCAACTGGTATGTCCGCAACAACCGCCGCCGTTTCTGGGCCGAAGGGGATGCCCCCTCCAAGATGAGAGCCTATCTAACTTTATATAGAGTTCTCGTAGGGGTTTGTCGTCTCACCGCCCCGGTTACGCCGATGACATCCGAGTTGATCTGGCAGGAACTGGTTAACACCAAGAAAAATGTCAATAATGGCAACTTATCGGTTCATATGGCTGGTTATCCCGAAGTTGACGAAAGCCTGATTAATAAAGGACTCGAAGAGATAATGGGGCTGACGGAAAAAATTGTCTCGCTTGGTAGAGCTGCTCGGTCACGCAAGAATCTTAAAGTTCGCCAGCCGCTGTTGCAGCTTTTGGTATCATTGCCTGAAAATATGACAATCGATAATCTCTCCGGTTATCTGCATATTATCAGGGATGAGTTGAATATTAAGGAAATCTCCGGAGCCGAGGGTCTTGAAAAATATGTATCCTATTCGGCCAAGCTCAATTTCAAAGAAGCCGGCCCTAAACTCGGCAAAAAAGTAAAAACCGCCGCTCCGATGATCGAAAAACTCGATAGCGAAACGGTGATGCAATTTGCCAAAAAAGGGGAATTGACCCTGAATATTGAGGGTGAAGATGTCACTCTCACTACCGAAGAAGTTTTGATAAATCGCAACGAACTGGAAGGTTATGCTGTAGAAACTGATGGAGATGTGACAGTTGCCCTGGTGACCGATTTGAACGATGAATTGATTAATGAAGGTTTTGCCCGGGAAGTTGTAAATAAAATTCAGAATATGCGAAAAAGTTCTGGTTTTGAGGTCACTGATTATATTAATGTAGTAATAGGCTCCGATGATCGTCTTAAAACAGCGATCAGGAACCACGAAGAATTTATCCGGCGGGAAACGCTGGCTAACAGTATAAGCTTTGCCGATGGCGATAGAGTTGAGAACGGCAAAGATTGGGACATTAACGGTGAGAAGACATCGATCGCAGTCATCAAAGTATAACGATAGGAGTTCCGTATGAGAGAACGGGACAAGGAGATGTATCGAAAGCTGCTGCTTGCCAAGAAAAAAGCCATGCTTGAAGACATGGGGCATCAGATGGATTCGCAGGTTTCGACTACTATCAAAGAATCTACGGGTGATATTTCATCTTACTCGTATCACATGGCCGATCAGGGAACTGATGCCATGGAGCGTGAGAAGGCTTTTATGTTTGCCTCCCGGTCAGGCCGTCTGATTTACCATATCGATGAAGCATTGCGCAGAATCGATGATGGCACTTACGGCAAATGTGCGGTCTGCAAAAAAGATATCAGCCGCACTCGTCTGAAAGCGGTACCTCATGCAAGAATGTGTATCGAATGCAAATCATCCGAAGAGGAAAAGAAATCTGGAGACAAAGAGAAATAACACCCTGATCTGGTCATCGGTTATACTTATTTTAGTGCTTCTGTTTGATCAGCTTACTAAAATTTGGGCCGTTGGAAGTCTTGCAGGCAATTCACCTACCGAGGTGATGGGGCGTTTTTTTATGCTCACTCTCGTTTATAACGAAGGGGGAGCGATGGGAACCAATTTCGGCTCCTCGAACTACTATCTGATCTCTTCGATTCTTATTCTCCTGTTTGTATTTTATTATATCTATGCCAACCGAAATAAAGCGGCTTTTGCTTACCCGATGGCTTTTATTGCCGGGGGGGCGATTGGCAATATTATAGACAGAATTCGCATTGGGCGGGTGATTGATTTTCTGGATTTTGATTTTTTTGATATTAGAATCGGCGATTATTTAATAGAACGCTGGTGGACATTTAATATTGCCGATGCCGCCATTACCTGCTCGATAGTTTACCTGGTTATTTACATGCTCTTTTTCCACAAGTCGCATAAGGATATCGACCCGGCGCAGCCGGTGACGGAGTGATTTTTTATAATAGGTTGTTATCGTTTTTATTAATGGAAGGTTCACACAGCAAGCTGTGTGGTACCCGTGTTACATATATAAATTGCACAATATTTGTAACTTACTTTTTCTTTATCTCGGTAAAAAATATTTGGTCATTCTTAATGCCGGCCCAGAAGGTGCGGACAATTACATCCGGGAAGACGTTATGAACATGCTCCATTGCGGCTATAAGATCTTCTTTTCCTTTTTTAGTTAAATTTGCCTCTGGGTAATGTTCCTTATGGCCATGATACCATTTGCAGTCTTCGTGATTGATAAAGATGATTTGTTTTAATTTTGACGCATTAATAAAAAACCTTAGCTGACC
>JBDRQG010000029.1:0-9413 GCA_043826475.1 bacterium | reverse complement strand
TCATAATGATGAAACCTCTACGGGATCCTGACCTATTTTGCTATGATTCGATAAAAACACACACCGTGTGCGCTTTGCTGCATGTTATTGTAGGGGCACGGCATGCCGTGCCCCTACTACACAATAAGAAAAATCAGTATCTATGACAAGGCATGATATCAATAGTTAGATTTCATCATTACGCACAGAAGAAAACACACTTCGCCCCTACATCATGTCATCAGGGTCGATATCAATAACGACTTTGATTGCCGATGATAGCCCAAAATTATTATTCTCCAGCTCCCATTCTTTAATAAGCCGGCTGACTTTCATCACCTGTCTGGTTTTTAGCAGAAGATTGCGGCGGAATTTATTTCTTAAATAATATAAGGCACAAGGAGCAGGACCCAGAATAGTTGCTGAGATATTTGTTTCAGATAATTTTTGCTGAATTTGATTGCGGAAATTTAAAGCATCACTTTCCAGTTTTTTTTCAACAGCTGATGAAAAGATAAAATTCACCAACCGGGAAAACGGCGGATAAAATAAGGCTTTGCGCGACTCGATCTCTTTATCAAAAAAACTTTTATAATCCTGATTGGCCGCGTTGATTATCAATTCATTCTCAGGATAATAAGTCTGGATTAATACTTCACCCGGTTTCTCCGCTCTTCCCGATCTTCCGGCTACCTGCAAAATTTGTGAGAAGGTTCTCTCTGATGATCTGAAGTCGGGCATATCCAAAAGCATATCAGCCGATAGAACCCCTACCAACGTTACCCCCGGCATATCAAGCCCTTTGGTTACCATTTGTGTCCCGAGTAAAATATTCGATTTACCGGAGGAAAAGCTTTGCAGAATTTTTCTAAGCCTAAAATTACCGGTCGCGGTATCAGAATCAAGACGCAACGGTTTGGTGCCGTTAAAAAGTCTCGGGATAGACTCTTCTACTTTTTGTGTTCCGGTTCCATGATATAAAAAATCTTTACTTCCGCATTTTTCACATAAGTCCCTGCTAAACGTGGTATAACCGCAATAATGGCAGGTAAGTTTTCTTCCGCTACGGTGATAGTTCAACTTAACCTGGCAATTCGGACATCCTGGGACATCACCGCATTTCGCACATTTTAACTGTGGAGAATAACCGCGCCGGTTTAAAAACAAAATAATCTGTTCATCTTTTTTAAGACGGTTTTCAATTTCCTTTTTCAAGGTATAGGAAAAGTAGGTGAGATCGCCCTTAAGTCCTGATGATTTCATGTCTATAATTCTTACGGTCGGGAGAGCGGCACCGGCCGGACGCTTGGTGAGCTGAAGTAACTTATACTTGCCGGATAATGCCTGGTAATACGATTCCACCGATGGAGTGGCAGAGCCCAATACGATCGGAATATTATTAATCTTGGCTCTCATTACAGCACAATCGCGACCCTGAAAACGAGGTGATGGGTCGCTCTGCTTATAAGATGAATCATGTTCTTCATCGACAATAATTAAACCCAGATTAGGCAAAGATGCAAAAAGTGCTGAACGAGGGCCAATAACAATTTTATATTTCCCGTCGCGGATACCATTGAAACTTTCCATGCGTTCATTATCCGACATCCCGGAATGAACAACTGTCACCGCCTCATCGAAAAATCCTTTGAAATATGCCAGGGTCGCTCCTGTCAGAGCAATTTCAGGAGTTAAAACTAAAACAGATTTGTTTTGATCGAGTACTTTTTTAGCAAGATGACAATAAACCCTTGTCTTTCCCGAACCGGTTACCCCGTGTAAAAGAAACGGTTTAAAGCCAGATTCTAATATACTTTTAGAAATTTCAGAAACAAGCAAGGCTTGTTCATCATTTAATTCGATTTGATCCAGGTCGACCCGTGGTGTAATAATATCGTCCGGTATAAATGATCTTATCTCGGTAGAGACACCCAGGATTTTATCATTGACGGCTGACTTGATGTAATGATCAGTCCAACCCTGAGCCAGTAAGTCCTTTTTTTTCAAAGAACCATCAAAAGGGAGGGGATGAACATTTTTATTCCTGAAGTACTCTTCCCACATTTCAGGATTGAGGCATTTGTATATTTTGGATGTTGGTCTTTCGGGAATATTATCATCAAATGGTTTTTCTATAATCACTTTATCATTTATCAGGTTTTTTAATAAACCCTTTTTATGCTTCTCTATCTCATTCAACGCGGCAGGTGATACTTTTTTCCCATTTTTAAAAAACTTTGTTAAGTTATCAGGGAGAGTAACTTCGTTTACATTCCAGAAGTAATTTGGTTTTATCTTTGATTTTAAAAGAGGAGGTAATGCTGCGGTAAGACAATCGGCCGGATTAGCACAATAGTACTCTGCTATCCAAAGGCACATCGTAAAAAGATCATCGGTAAAGTAACTGTCCAGGTCTATAGGGCGGATTATCGATTTTATTTTATAGTTTCCTGTGGGCTGACCCGGTCCGATATAGTAGCCTATTTTTTTTATTTTGCCAAAGGGGACAAGTACTCTTTGTCCTTTTTTTAGTTTACCGTATTCAGAAGGGATATCATACAGAAAGAGTCCCTGCCTGGGTCCATTCACGGCGATAAAGGCGCAATTTTTCTTTGAATGAATAATACTTGTCATAACTAATAGAAACGGCAGGCCATAAGCCTGCCGTCATGTTTTATTTACAGATGAAGAAATAAATTCACTGCATCCATACCATCTCTTGATTAGAGTTCATTAAGTTTTGCTTTGGCTTCTGTCTCTTTGGCAGTATTGCCGATCTGCTTGTACAGCGCTGCCAGATTTTCCCAGATTTTTTTATCATGGGGATTAACTCTGACAACATTCTCATAAGCAGTAATAGCTTCATCGAACTTGGCCATCCTTAACTTGCAATCGCCTAACATAATCCAGTTATCGACATTATCCGGAGCAAGTTCTGCAACTTTTTGATAGCCAATAATAGCCTCTTCACAATTTTCGAGAAGGGCACAGGCAAAGGCATACTGCTCGGCAATTTCCAACTGATCAGGTTCAAGTTGGTAAGCAGCCTTAAAATATACCCGGGCAGAATCAAACATTGCAGCTCGGTTAGTGTCCCATTTTTTAAAATCTTTTTCCTGATTCATCGATCTGTAATAATTTGATGAATCGGACATTTTTGAAGCACTCATAAAAAAGTAGCGCCCGGCCCCTTTAAGGACATCTATATTTGTCGGATCAAGGTCAAGTATTCTCCGGTAAGTAGCCATAGCGGAATCGATATAAAATTCATTGCCGCGGATCTTGGTATAAGAACCATCTTCATTGGCAACCGAGTCGGTAAGCGTAGCGGAACAGTTAGAGTAACAGACCGAAAGGTAATACAGATTCATTGTATCGTTCGGCGCTTTTTCAATATATAAATTGTAATAGGGAATAGCTCCACAATAATCATCAAGCTTGATATAATTATAGGCTAAAGGCAGCAAAAGACGAGTACTGTCGATCGATTTATCAAGTCCAAGCAGCATCCAGTCTATCGCTTTCTGATAATCCCCCTTACGTTCCCAGGCATTACCGATAGCGACATAAGGACGGTGATCGGTTGAATCGATTAGCAGAGCCATATCCATGTTGTCCTGCACTGAATCGATATTGACCATTATATCTCGCTCAAGATATGCAATGGTCGAAGAGTCTTCTTCACCGGCCAGATCTGAAACTAATTCTTCAATATTAGTTAGTTGCGCTACACCCAGATTATAAAACTCACGCCAGTATTTAATTTTGGTGGAGTCTACTAATTCAACATATTCATCGCATTTATCTTTATATTTTTTATCAACTTCTTCGTTTTTGCAGCAGAGCTCCAATGAATCAGCGTAAGAAACCAGCAATTTTACATATTCCTTCTTCTTAGCCGGATTAGGTTCACCATCTATAAAATCGACATAAATCTGAGACTTTAATGAAAGAGCCAAGGCATGGGGGCCATAAAATTCCGCTATAGTATCAAGTAAGGCCATGGCTTCTTCCGGCCTTCCTTCAACAATAGATATCTTGGCGCCGCTGAGATAAGCTTTGATATTCTTTTTCCGTGGTTTGGCATCAACGGTAGAAGCCAGAAGCATCCCCACCATTATGATTGTAAAAACTGTCAAAAATCGTTTCAAAATATCCTCCTCATTACCAAAATCCTTATTTCTTTTCAACCGTGAATGTATACTCTATATTTAGTCTTGTCAACCATCCTGTTATTGTCTTGTAAACCTGATTTTATATGTCAGCTTTACCGTTTCTTCAGCTCCCACCGGGACGTTAAACTGGATGGTATTGGCATCCTTCTTAGTATATGGAAGACTGGAGTCCAGCACTTCCCAGGTATCCCAGAGACTTTTTTCAACATTTATAGTGACCGGGCTATCTTTGTGGTTGCGAAATTCAATCGCAAACGTACGCTCATCAACTTTATTGGAAATCACGGTACGGTCGGTCATATTTTCTTCAGCGGCAATATCAAATGCATACCCGACTTTAATATTTAACTCTTCATTTTTGGGCGTGTGATTGATATTATCTTCACCCAATAAGATTAAAGAACCGTCATTATCCCCTTTAAAAAGCCTGATTCTTCCCGCCGGAAGGGGCATTCCCAAACCCGTCTCCTGGGAATTTTTAAAATTGATAGAAACTTCAACCCGCTTGGGATCTACTTCAGGACGGTAAGTATATTTTTTAATTATGGAAGTACTGGCCGGTTCAAATAGTGAAATTTGCTTGATCTCTTTGTTAGCGAGAGTTGCTTTTCGGGGAAGTGTGTACATATGATATTCAAAAAAGGCTTTTTCCTCGAAACCATCATATGCTTTTGCCATCAAGGATATTTCCTGGTCTCTACCTCCCCGTATTCTTGATTCATTGGCTCGGCTGATATCCCCGGCAATAAGTTTTAAGGTCGCATCATTATATGTTTTACCGGAATTGTTGGTTATCGATGCCCACCCGGAGAGATTCAGATTGTCTTCCTTGGCATTTAGAACGCCAATGTATTCTGCTGACCAGCCCATACTTGATGTCTGATAACCGACTTTACAATCCAACGGACCTTCATAATCGCTGTTATATTTCCAGAAAAGAGTCGGACGGGTTATAAGACCATCGGGGAGTTTGGGAAAATTGGTTTCAGCAATATTTGAAAGCTGGACAACTTTAATTCCACCAGTTTTTTGCAGAAGGGTTATCGCTCCTCCATTAAAGGCCAATAATGTCCCACTGAATAGTTTCCCGTCTTTATCAAGAAGATCGACCTCGCGATCAATATAGCGGGAATAAATCTGATCCGGACTGACCAGATCGTAAGCATAATTCTGTTCCAGAATAGAAACATTATGCCTGGTATCAATTATATCGAATGTCACCGAACTGGCATCAATTGCCGTGGGAACATCCCGAAATGTGATTTGACTGATCCCTTTTGAAAATTCCAGACTACGGGTTTCACTAACAACTCCGAGATTGGAATTATAAACCGTTACAGCTATATCGGCCGCCACTGCAGAAAGTGACAAAACGATCAAAAATAGAAGTACTGATAATACTTTCATTTCAAAAACCTCCGCTTCTTATACAAAAAAGCCTTTAATGTTTCCATATCTTTTAAGTTCATAATCATCCACTGACAATACCAATGAAAGTAAAATATCTTCCATGAATTAAATTATAAAGGTTTGAATTTAGAAATAATCCTGTTCAGACAGGTTTTGACTTCATCTGGAGAAGGATTCAATTCGGCGGTGTTAAAAAGGCCACTTTGCGGCTTAACTCGTTCATATATTTGAAGATACAGCCCGTAAATCACTTCCAGGCTAAGTTGATATTGAGGTCCCAGCAAAGGGAGGATATTATTAAGATTAGCTCGTGACATTTTACGGTAGTATTCCCCAATTTGATGATATTTCCCAATTAATGACCTAAATTCCGGCTTTATCGATTTTCCTGCTGCAACATCCTTAAGGTCTTGCGGGGCAACTCCTTCCGAGGATAAAATACTGTCGGCAAAATAATTTAATCCGGCCTGCCGGTCTTTTTGGAAATCACGGATTATATGGACAATGTATGAAAAGACTGCCAATGGACGGGCTGCTTTTCTTAAATCAGTAAATACATTTGTTTTGTCAGCTTTTACTCCGCAGAGATGCATAAATATCGATGCCGGGGCAATTGCGGCTCCTTCGCAATAGCGTAAGAAAATCAAAAAAGTCTTGAAACCGTTATGTTCGAGGTCATAAATCATCGCCTTAGCCAGTCTTTCCCAGGGCCAGATGGGGATTTTATAAGCATTAATTGTTTTTAATAGCTCTTTTTGAAATGAATCTACCGGGGTGTTGTTTCTTAATGATTCAAGCCAGTTCAGGATTTGTTTTCTAATGTATTCTATTTCATGCTCAGTTATTGGAATCCCCGATGCTTTGCGGCTGTCAACGAGATCATCTATCACCCGCATCGAACGATAACAGACCTGAAATGCTTCATAGCGGTCCTTCTCCCAGAACCGGGCGGCAATATCCAGAATGGGATTGGTCAGGATTTTGTCAAATTCGACATCTATGGCAAAATCAATATTTGTGTTATTTTTTGTAACCATAATTGAGATTTAGAATATAACATAATAGAACAAAATAAAAAATTAGTTTTTTTTAAGGAATTGTTTTACTTAATCTATAAATATGGCTGATGAATTAAAACTGCTGATCCTGACTCATAATTATCCCAGATATAAAGGGGATTTTGCTGGGGTTTTTATATCTCTTTTAGCCAGGAATTTGTTAAAACATGGCATAAAGCCAATTGTATTGGCTCCGCATGATCCCGGCTCTGAAGAATATGAAATAATTGACGGGGTTACAATTTATCGTTTCCGGTATGCCGAAGATGATATAAACGAGGATATCGCTTACCGGGGAAATATGCAGCAATTGGTTTTGGGATCACCGGGAGGAATTTTTAAATTCAAACGATTTCTTGATTGTTTCCGTATGGCCGCTTCTAAAATCATTGAAAATGAAAAGATCGACGTTATCGCCGGCCATTGGTTAGTGCCATCAGGTATTGTTATGAAAACTCTGTCCAAAAAATATTCATTACCGATGGTAATGTCATCGCACGGCACCGATGTGCGCATGATGCAGAAATACTCTAAAGCTCTCTACCGATATTTAAAAAGCTTTTGCCGAAAACTCAATCGCTGGACTGTTGTTTCAAGTTTTTTGAAAGAGACAATCCTTTCTGCTGATACTAAACTGGAAAACATATTAGAAGTGTTACCCCTTCCTCACGATGAATCGATCTTTTTTAGGGTTCCTGAAATTAAAAAAGAAGACTACTTGATTGTATCCGTTACCCGTTTCACAAATCAAAAACGGGTTGATTATCTTATCAAAGCTATGGCTCTTGTTGTTGAGAAAAAAAATAATGCCCGACTTGAAATTTATGGAACAGGTCCTTTGCAAGCAGAAATTGAAGATTTAATAGGTAAGTTTGGACTTGAAAAGAATGTTACTATCAATCAACCGGTTCCCCAGGAAAGATTGCGGGAGATTTATAACCGAGCCTCGATTGTTGTTCTCAATTCTTTTCAGGAAGGATTCGGGTTGGCTTTATCCGAAGCCATGCTCTGTGGGACAGCAGTGATCGGCGTGCGTAGTGGTGGTATTACAGACATAATAAGAGATAACGAAACTGGTCTCTTAGTTGAATTAGATAACAGCCAGCAATTAGCCGATGCTTTACTAAAATTATTAGATGATGATCCTCTTAGAACAAAGCTTTCCGAAACCGGTCACAATTATGCAAAAGAAACATACGCTTCGGGACCATTGACAGAAAAATATGCCCGTATAATCAAACAAGCCGCAGTGAAGTAAAATCCATAAAAAAAGCCGGCTGTTCAAACCGGCAATTATTGTTATCTGTTAGCAAAGCAACGTAACTGTCCTAAAACGAAGCATGCTATATTTTATTTATCGGACTTATTCGTAAATTCTACAGTTTAGTTGCAAAAAATGTAGCATGAAATTCAATTGTTTTTCCGGGTGGTTCACTATTTATCTGGGTAGCCGACCGCTTGTTATGAGATCAATCCTTAGTTTCTATGATACTAGAATTATTCAAAATCCAATCATTATCATTAGTTTTACTAAGTTCAAATAAGCATTCAATACTTTCAATGGGATATTCAAGTTTAACATTTGCGATACTATCATTTACACTATACCACAAAAATCTAATTGTATTTTTGGAAGTATCTTCAAGTGGTTTAATAGTTAGTAATTCACCGTACTTATTATATATCTTAATTTTTTTAGGAACATTTGATAGATATAAGTTCCCACGAGTTGTATCATTTGAATGAAGATATCTTTCCAGTTCAGTAGAATTAATTATTGTTTGAATTAATTTTGTTTGTTGTGATTTATTGAAATAATTTAAACTGAACATTTCTGGTTTAGACATTTCCTCTTTCCAATAATCAATATAGTATTGTGTTTGTTCATCTAATCTAATTGGCTTATTGTTTAAATATCTCCAATAGGAAGTTAGTATGATACTAGAAACATCATCAACATGCATTATACCATTTGGAAAGAAGAGTTGGCTTAAACTTTCATCAGTATGACCATAGATCCAATTATTTCTTATCCACATCCCCAACCCCATATGATACCTGGTCATATCATCATCTTTAGATTCCATTATTTCTTGTTTTGTAGAATCGGGTAAAATGGAGTCAAGTTTTACAAAACAATCTTCAAGATTAATTGGGACATCAACTCTGTTTCTACAAAACAATATTGTGGTAAGTAAAATTAATACAAAGAATAATAAAATTAGTTTTCTCATTAGATATTCTCCCAAATTTGTATCCCACCAATCTGGTGGGGTCCTATTCTGATAAGCATGAGATCATTCTTAGTTGAATTTCATTTTCCTTATTGACGTTAATATAGAATAAATGTTCGTATTATCAATGATAAAACCACCAATTTTAGTGGCTGGCGGACGTCCTCGTCTGCCAGCAAGTAGGGTGGGACTGTCTTCAGACCCGCCATAGGATATGTATGATTATCATAATGGCAGGCTTGAAAACAAACTTGCCCTAAATAATTACTGTGTTGAAAGTCAGAGCTTTCAAGCTACTAACTATTTGTTGGCGCACGGGGACGTACGCCAACCACGAATATTGTCGAACGTCAAGACTTTCAATCTACTACAACGCTTTATAGTTCAACCGTAATGAATTGGTCACGACCATAATCGATGACATGGCCATTGCGGCCGCGGCAATCGCCGGTGAGAATGATATGCCAAACCAGGGATAAAAGACTCCCGCAGCAATCGGGATAGCCGCGATATTATAGAAAAATGCCCAGAAAAGATTACGCTTGATGACTTTCATC
>JBDRQG010000028.1:0-3457 GCA_043826475.1 bacterium | reverse complement strand
AGAAAACGAGAAATTCTTGTCCAGGTAAAACAATCCCATTGCTCCCGGATTATACAATGCCGACTGGGCATCAATATTATTAACAGCACAATTTCCCATCGCCACTGCACCAGGATCATTAACAATCCTTAAAAATTGTGCCGCTGTTGAAGAGGCATCACCAAAAGCAGACGATGCAATAAATATCATTAAGACTAAAACAATGACTGTTATTAATTTTGAGTTTTTAATATATTGCATTCTCCCTCCAAATTAATAATACAATTACCATGACAATTATTAGACAACATGACATACGGTAAAAGAATTGTCAATTGAATTATGGCATTCAATTCCCACGAGAGAGTATCGTAAAAGTCGTGTTCCCGTATTTGCGCTGCTGCAAAATATCGTAATCTTGAAATAATATTTTCTTTTCCGAGGTATCATGCTGGCAGATAATCATCCCCCCTTCAGCTAAAATTGGATACTCTTTGAACAGAGACAAAGTTTTAGTAATTAGATCAAGATATTGCGGCGGCGCCATCATAATAATATCAGTGGCATAGCCACTTTTATGTAATCTTTTAATAGCGTCAAAAACATTCTCACAATGACAATGCAGCCTGTCACTTACTCCATAAGCCACACTTTGCCTGTTGATGGCCTCAACTAATTGAGGTTCAAGCTCTACCCCCGTTGCTGTGCGAGCTCCGCGCGAGACGGCTTCAAACAAATACGAACCAGTCCCGCTAAAGAGATCAAGATAATCCGTATCATCAAGATACGGATTCAAAAAATCAAATATCGCTTTACGCAGTCGTGTGAGCGGTGGACGGGTAATGCCAAGATCGGGGGCGGTGATTGTTTTACCCTTCAAGCTCCCGGCAATTATTTTGAATTCAAATGTCTCTGTTCGTTTTTTGTTCATATTCCTGTTCTTTATTAGGACAATCAAATGTATATAATTTAAGATTTTATTCAACAAAAGTAATTAATATACCGATATAATGAACTAAGAGTTCTTTTTACTTGAATTAACAGCCTCTTTTCACTTTTATTAGAAGGTGCAGATGCAAATGAAATTAAATATGGATATAATATTACCGCAGCTCGATAATATCGAAGAGACCATGACCAAAAAAGGTTATGAAATGATTTGCGGCGTGGATGAAGTCGGCCGCGGGCCATTGGCCGGACCGGTTGTAGCGGCGGCTTTGATTATGCCTCAGGATCTGGAAATCGAGGGGCTTGATGATTCCAAAAAACTTACTCACCTTCAGAGGGTGCGGATTTTCGAGAAGATAGTTGATCTGGGCTTAATCTGCGCGGTGGGTGTGATTGATAATGACGGTATCGATAAAATAAATATCCATAAGGCATCTCTCATGGCTATGCGCAAAGCAGTGATGGATCTTAAACAGAAGCCGGATTTTATTCTCGTCGACGGCAAGTTCACTATCCCCAATCTGAATTATCCCCAGCTTGCGGTTGTATCGGGCGACAGCCGCTGCAAAGCAATCTCGGCGGCATCGATTGTGGCCAAAGTGACCCGGGACCGCATCATGGATAAAATGCAGGTGCTCTACCCTTCGTTTTCATTCGCACAACACAAAGGCTACCCTACTCCAGCCCATCTTGAAGAACTCAAAGAACACGGTCCCTGCGACATACATCGCAAATCATTTAAACCGGTAGCAGAACTTATCGAAGATTATGTCCTCTTATAGGCAATTTTATATTTGTAGGGCGGAATACCTGCGATCCCGCCTTATTATTGCAGCTTCACAGGGATACTACCCAACTACAAGAAAAGATATTAATAAAGATGTCCTCTTTTAAGCCTGGCGATAAGTCAACCAAAGAGAAATCATCAGGCGAAATAGACAAACGTGTAAAAATCGGACGCGAATACGAGCAACTGGCAGCAAAATTTTATAAAGATAATGGTTTTATAATTTTAGAATCAAACTGGCAGGCCAGCCATCGTGAAATTGATTTAATAGTTCAGAAAGATAAGCTGATTGTTTTTGTCGAAGTAAAATCAACTTCTTCTAAAAAATACGGCCACCCGGCCGAACGGGTTGACAAGCGCAAGCAGGAAAA
Source organism: bacterium (assembly GCA_043826475.1). Lineage (GTDB taxonomy): Bacteria > Zixibacteria > MSB-5A5 > GN15 > FEB-12 > DAOWMZ01. The sequence continues at coordinate 1,372 of JBDRQG010000028.1, read as the reverse complement.
TTTGATTAAAGCGGCTCAAAAATATCTTCAGGAAAAAGAAATCACTGATTATGACTTGCGTTTTGATGTGGTAACTTTTGTCAACGGTATAATAGAGCATTATCCCAACGCCTTTGGAGTGGAATAAAACCCCACCATAAATGGTGGGCCACCCATTTAATTACTCTTTCACCCCCACCGAATCCTGCTTGTAACCCTTTTCTTTATCAATGCTCTGCCCTATTTCATACAATGAATCGACATAATATGACACCCAATGGGCAAAGACTTCATAATTGACCGGAACTTTTTTGTATATTTCAAGAAATTGGTACATCTGCTCTTTGGAAAGACCGGCCTCGGCTAATACCGTATCCCGATAATTTTCAAATTTTTCCGGTTCGTCTTTAAACCGGGCGCTGGCGTACCACACTTTGGCTGTCACCAGAGCATGCTCTTTGGAGGTTTCGATAATCTCTTCTTTTTGTTTACCCCGATAGTAATAATACCCCCATATCATAGCGGCTATAAGTATAAAGGGGACAAGTCTTTTCAACCAGATCAAATCAATTCCAACTTTCGGTTGCCTGTTGACGTACAATTGTTTAAACTAATTTGCTTTTATGAAAAGGTCAAGACGTATATAAGATATGGAACTAAATTACCCAATTAAACGGCGGAAATCAAAAACCGTCAAAATCCGCGAAACCATCATCGGCGGCGGTTTTCCAATTGCCATCCAATCAATGACCACCTCCGATACTCGTGATGTTGCCGCAACAGTCAAACAGATCAACCAATTAGTCGAGGCTGGCTGTGAAATTGTGCGCCTTTCGGTATTAAATAGTGATGCGGCGGCTAAACTCAAAGAAATCAGAGACAAAGTTGATATCCCTTTGGTGGCTGATATCCATTTTCAGTATAAATATGCTCTTACGGCAATTGAATCCGGTTTTGATAAAATACGAATCAATCCCGGCAATATCGGAGCGGAGTGGAAAGTTCGCGAAGTCACCCAGGCAGCCAAAGATGCCGGAGTGCCGATCAGGATCGGCGTCAATTCGGGATCACTCCCCAAAGATGTTCTTGAGAAATACGGCCATGACGATCCCAGAGCATTCACCGAAGCAGCCCTAAGAGAGATTGCTGTTCTTGAAGATATGAATTTCACCGATATTGTTATTTCAGTCAAATCAACCAACACCACTACTGCTTTCTGGGCCTATCATATGTTGGCTGAAAAATGCAATTATCCCCTGCATGTCGGGATCACCGAAGCCGGTACGCTTGATACCGGAACAGTTAAATCTGCGGTAGGAATCGGAGCCATACTATTGACTGGCATTGGCGACACTCTCCGTGTTTCATTGTCGGCTGATCCGGTTCATGAAAT
>JBDRQG010000027.1:0-11527 GCA_043826475.1 bacterium | reverse complement strand
ATCCACAATTAAAACAGATGGTAACCAGTTCCGCTGATCCTTTGATGACCGCTATTCGTTTGGCAATAGCCGGTAATGTGATCGATTTTGGAATCAGTGATGATTATGATATCGGAAGAGAGATTCAAGAAACTATTGGTAAGGAATTTGAAATTTGTGATATTGAATCACTTCGCAGCGCTCTTACGCGGACCCAAAATATCCTTTATATTGGTGATAATGCCGGTGAATCGGTATTTGATCGCTTGCTGATTGAGACGATGGGTAAACCTACAGTTTTTATTGTACGCGAGGAACCTGTACTGAATGATGTGATCTTTGACGATGCAGTCGCAGCGGGATTAGATAAGGTCGCAAACATCTATTCTTCGGGCAGTACAGCACCGGGGACAATCCTTGAAACTTGCACACGGGAGTTTCGCGAATTGTTCAGAGATGCTGATCTGGTTATTGCCAAAGGGCAGGGTAATTACGAAGGGCTTTCGACTGAAAAACGCCCGATCTACTTTTTATTAAAAGCCAAGTGTCCTGTCATTGCCCGGGATATTGGTGTTGAAACCGGCGCCATTGTTTTGAAAAGGAATGGTACCTAAATGCCAACAAAATTTCAACATCTGGGTCTTACAATAACGGAAAAATCGGATATCCGGGAATTCTATCAGGATATTCTGGGAATGGATATACAGAAGGAATTTACACTAAATAGAGAGCTTGCAGAGCAAATATTCCGGCAGGATCGTGATATTCAGGTTGTTGCGGGATCAATTGGTAATCTGTTTATTGAACTGTTTTTAGCTGAAGAAAAACCCGATGTTGCCTGGGAACATATTTGTTTTGTCAGTGAGAACCGACCAGTACTGATCAATGCCTGCCGGGCGAAAAATTATCCGGTGACCGTAATTGAACGAAAACCATTTGACATTGTTTTTGTCAAAGATAAATCAGGAAACCGGTTTGAAATTAAGCAAGGATAACTAACGAGTAATTAACGTATACATAATAAAATTGAAAGGAAATGATATGAAAATCGCAATTCCCCTGACAGGCGGACAACTCTCATCCCATTTTGGACATTGTGAAGAGTTTGGAATCTATGAAGTTGAAGAGGGCAAAGTCGCCAAATCAGAGAAGCAGACGCCGCCGGCTCATGAACCGGGCGTCTATCCCCGCTGGCTGCATGAAATGGGCGTCATGGTCGTGATTGGCGGCGGCATGGGCAACCGTGCCCAGGATCTGTTTCACCAGAACTGCATCGATGTGTATTATGGTGTTACCATTGCTGATCCCGAAGAAATTGTTAAAACCTATTTGGCCGGTAACCTGGAAAGCGGCGTCAACCTCTGCGATCATTAAGTGGTTACTTACTGATGTATCAGAATAAACAATTGCTTTTGCGGTAAGGAATTAACAATTTCGGTTGATTGCATCTGTTTGCTGTAAATAATGAAGTAATTTTATTACTGATAACACATGATTAAAATTGAAAAATAATTGTTTTAAAAATATAAATATTTGTTATATTTCAGGAGATTTTTGTTAAAAATTGATCGAATATCGTAGCGGAACGCAGTCGGAATTTTATCGGAGTTTAATGACAATACATAGAATATCAAAAATGAACAGATCAGCGAAAATATTTAAGACAGTGGCGATCATTCTGGTGCTCGTATTGTCAGCTTATTTAGCATATAATTACCTGTTCATACATATACATGTTTTCGAGGATGGATATGTGGTTGTCCATAGTCATCCAATAAATCATCCTTTTTCCAGGCCTTCGCAGACTAATCATTCCCATTCAAGATCAAACCTTCAATTTATTCATTTATTAAATAACATAATTAACTATTTAATATTTATCTGCTTATTTAGTATAATAATAAAAAAGATGTTAATTGGAAGGTTTAGAGTACCTTTAATTAATTACAATCACTTCTCGAAATTTCATATTTATCTTCGAGCCCCGCCAAGTTTCATTTATTAATTAGTCATTTACATAGTACCAAAGAGAAATTACAAGGCAATAAAATCCTTGTAACCGATTTAGCATGAATATTAATATAGTGATGGAAAAAAATAAAAGAGAGACAAAATATGCGTAAAATATTGATATTATTGTTTATTCTGCTTGTGGTGTTAAATTCTACGCGGGCAGAACCTCCTTTATCTAAAATAGCGATAAAAGGGCAAATAACAGATGTTTCCGACGGTGAACCGCTGCTGGGCGTCAATGTTTTTATTGAACACACGACGCTTGGAGCCGCAACCAATCAAAACGGAGAGTATATACTGTGGTCTGTTCCGAAAGGAAAAATTCACATTGTTGCTTCAATGATGGGTTATAAAATGGTTCATAAAGAAATTGAAGTAAATCAGGAAAAAGAATATGTCGTAAACTTTGAGCTCGAACAGACGATGTTTGAAATGGGTTCGGTTGTAGTAACCGGCACCGGAACTCCTCATATTTTAGAGGATATGCCGGTCAGGACTGAAGTTATTACGCGGGTTGCCATTGAGCAGAAAAACCCAATGAATCTGGCGGATGCTCTTTCTTTTCAGACTGGCGTCAGGGTCGAAAATAATTGCAGTAACTGTAACTTCAGTCAGGTACGAATACTGGGCATGGAAGGTAAATATTCGCAAATATTAGTCGATGGCGATCCAGTTGTCAGCAGTCTTGCGGGAGTTTATGGTTTAGAGCATTTCCCGGAGGAAATGATCGACCGGATTGAAATTGTTAAAGGAGGCGGCTCTTCTCTTTATGGAGGTGGGGCTATTGCCGGTGTAGTAAATTTAATTACCCGGAAGCCTATGATTAACCGGGCGCAGATGAAGTTTATGACCAATTACACGTTAGGAATGCCCGATATACATGTTGGCGCGATGGCGGAAGTTGCGAGTGATGACGGAAAATCAGGCGCATATATTTTTGGATCGTCAAGAGTGAGGAAGCCGGTTGATGTTGATGGCGATACCTATAGCGAACTGGGCGAATTGCTGAATGAGTCTCTGGGTTTTTCATGGTTTTATCAGCCGCTTAAAACCGGTGAACTAACAGTTCAAATGCATCGCATTCATGAAATGCGCAGGGGCGGAAATAAATTTAACAAGCCTTATCATGAAGCCGAAATAGCCGAAGCTCTTGAACATTGGCGAACAGGTGGTACTTTACGTTGGAGCCATCGAACCGGTCCTTTATTTGATTACCGGGTTTATTATTCCTTTGCATTTCTGGATCGCAAATCATATTACGGCGGCTTGGGCGGTTATACGCCTGCTGATTCGCTGGAAGCGCTTAGTTTTTATGGTGTGACAAAAAATCCGCTCAATATAGGGGGTTTGCAGGCAAATTTTAATCTTGGCGGTCAGTTATTTAGCGCAGGACTTCAATATTCAAATGATGGCTTTAAAGATGAAGCCGCGGCTAATCCGACTTATCACATTGATGAGGTGTATGAGAACGTAGGATTTTTTATCCAGGACAATCTGCACTTCGGGCCTGAAAAGCAATTAGAATTTGTAGTCGGCGCCAGAGTGGATAAGCATTCAGAAGTTAAAAATGTTATTTTTAGTCCGCGCTTTAACCTGAAATACCAATTTGGACAGGGTTTTAATTTCAGAGCTTCTGTTACATCCGGATTTAAAGCCCCGCAAACCTATAATGAAGATTTACATCTTTGCGCGGTTGGCGGAGACCAGAGAGTCACGCGTAACTTTAAAGGATTAAAGGAAGAACGCAGTCTTTCATACAGCGGAGGGCTCGATTTTATTGGATATATAGGTTCGATTCCGCTAATGTTCGCGGCTACCGGTTTCCTGACAGATTTGACAGATGTATTTACAAATGAATATGTTGGAAAGTCGGAAAATATCGAAATCTGGGAAAGAGTTAACGGTGAAGGAGCTATGGTAAAAGGTATTGAATTTGATCTGGGAATTCGGCCTGTTACAAAGTTGGAACTGCGCAGCGGTTTGACTTTAAAAAGAAACAGGTATGATCAGATACTGGAAGACTTTGGTACAAAAGAATTTCTGAGAACGCCGGATGTTTACGGTAATTTTAGAGTCTCTTATAATCTTAATTCGAGATGTAGTATATTTGCAGCCGCCAGTTATACCGGTAGCGCTCTAATTCCCCATGAGGTTTTGGTGGAAGGTCAGGAAGATCCTGATTTAATTATTGAAAAGAGTGGCTCGTTTACCGAAGTAGATTTAGGATTATCGTATCGTTATACGTTTTTACAGGGATTAAAAGGAAAAGTGTCTCTGGGAGTAAAAAACATAACAAATGCGTTTCAGGATGATCTTGATAGCGGGCCGGATCGTGACCCGGCTTATACTTACGGGCCTAGAATTCCAAGAATGATGTATTTTGCTATTGCAACTTCTTTTTAACATTTTAATTTGTGACCGGATTTTTCCTGTTTGTCAGCGGACCGGTATTGCTGGTTCCGGTTTATGATCTTGACACGGAGCATATGTCTTTTATCAATGGAATATACATGACGATCAGTTTTGTGCTCAGTTCTGTGATGGTTCTTCTTGTGGGTTGGTTCGCTGACCGTTTTGGATTAATTGTCAGTTATAAAATCATGGCGGTATTATCCATCGGGTCTGTTCCCTTTGTATTAAGTTTGCAAACAAAAAACATTGAAAGGAAAATAGTATGAAAATCGCAATTCCCCTGACTAATGGACAATTGTCGACTCACTTTGGACATTGTGAAGAATTTGGAATTTATGAAATTGAAGTGGGTAAAGTCGTCAAATCAGAGAAGCAGACGCCGCCACCCCATGAACCGGGTGTGTTTACCCCGGTTGGCTGCATGAAATGGGCGTCACGGTCGTGATTGGCGGCGGCATGGGCAACCGTGCCCAGGATCTGTTTCACCAGAACTGCATCGACGTGTATTATGGCGTAGCGATTTCCGATCCTGATGAGATTGTCAAAACTTATTTGGCCGGAGATCTGGAAAGCGGCGTCAATCTCTGTGATCATTAATGATGCAGAAATACTAATTTTTCCGTTTTGTTCTATGGTGTTCTGCATTTTTTCTAATCCACGATCAGGAGTTTTACGCCGGTTTGAGTGCTTGAGCGATGGGCTTCGGCATGATCGGCCACCAGGTAACACATTCCCTTGGTCAATTCATATTTCCGGCCGTCCTTCAACTCCGATGTAAAGGAACCATCCAGAACAAAAACGGCATGCCCCTTCTCGCACCAGTGATCAGCCAGGTAACCGGGTGAATATTCGACGATCCGGATTCTGACATTGCCCTGTTTGACCGTCTTCCAGGACGCCCGGCCGCTGGCGCCGGGATGAATTTCCGGGTCGATTCCTCCCAGATGATACACTCCAAAGGGTATGTCTTTTAATTCCATATTTATCCAATTAAAATCTGTTCAATTTCCTTATGTGCTTTTTCCAGGGCTTCTTTTGTTTTGTCTTTCAATTGTTGGGATTGTCTCCTGATTCCGATTATATGATGTGCTATTTCTTTTTGTTTGTCTTGTGGTGGGATTGGGATGCAGATATGTTTCACATCATCAGGGTATAAATGAGAGGTTTGACCCCTTTTTTCTCTATTTAGTAAAAGTGAATAAAGTTTTGTTTTAAGTATTGTAAAAAGCAGAAAACTATCAAACATTGATTTGTTTGTAGATATACGTACAAGTTCTCCGACAAAAAATGTTCTAGAGACAGGTTTTTTATTTAAGTAATAAACTTTTTTTCCAACATAATTCGCTTGATGTGCTGCCCCTAAAATGAAAATATCACATATAAAAACTTCATTTCCTTTGAAATCTAAAAATGTGTAGTCACATTTTGAAAAATCAATGAAATCATCCGTATAACTTCCCGCTTTAATAATAGGTATTTTATTCTCTACCTCTTCACTTGCATATGCGTTTTTTGCAGGAGTTCTGCCTGTATCAATATTTAATGCAATAGATGAAATAGGTCCAAAAGGATATTTTCCTTTTCTTATTGAGTTTTCGACTTCATTAAAGTAATTGACGTAGTAAAATGGGTCAAGTCTTTTACTTGAAAGTTTGGTAATAGGTTTTATGAAAAGTCTATCTTTTAAGGAGTAATTAGGCGGTTTTGGCAAAGCAATTCCCAATTCTTTTAACAAATAATCATCAATACTGGTTAATAGTTTTTCTGCTTCGGTTTCATTTTGCCTTTTTTGCTCGACCACTTTTTGGGTAATCTCTAAAATGCGTTTATCTTCAATTATCGGAATAGAAAGCAATGCAGGATAATCCAAAGCCGGTCGTGTTCCGCCTGTGCTTCTGCGGCTTGCCAGTTTCTCCCCAATATCAGAATTAAGAAATGCTGCAAGAGTTTTGCTAATTTCTCTATCGCCTGTTTTTATTACACACACGTGTTGATTAATATTTCCTTCAAATCCTTCGGGGACAATAGAAGCAACTGCCATCCGGCCAACACCTGTAATCTTTACCAACAAATCACCCTCTGAAACCTGACTGCGTTTAAGCATTCCCGTATGGGTTTCTTCGTTGATATACTTACAATCCTCAAATTCCAAAATCCCGGTTTGTGATAAGTTCTGAACCCGTAAAAATGGAATGCCGGTTTCCTTTACCGTATAATATTTTTCGCTATCTGTTGTTTTGGGTGTTGCTCCGCTCGCAATGCCTTTCACATAATCTCTTAGTTTTTTAGGCTGTTTGGCTAAAACTTTCCTTTCAAGTTCGACCAAATTTGGGATGTAATAAAAAGGATCAAACCGTTTTTCAATTTCGTACTTATGCAAAATGAAGACTTTGTTGGGATTTAGATTTGATGATATTTTATACGTATTGTTCATTATTCTCGTTTTTTTATCCCGAAGGGATAGAAGGTTTATAGAAAATAAAGGTTCCACCCCCACCTTCGACCCCTGAGGGGTCGTACCATTAGCGTACCGATGAAAGGGCTACAAACATTTGATGCCTTCGGCATCATTGTCATATTATTAAATCCAATCAAATAAATATTTTTCATCATACTGAATATTGAATTTTTTTAACAACTGAATATATTCATCCTTAAAGTACCGCTTTTTATGATGCACTTTCTGACTATGAATATATTTCACTACACTATCAATTTGCGAATGGCTGTACGAAAATGCTCCAAATCCTTCTTGCCATCTAAACTTTAATTTTGTAAACCGGTTCTCCTTAATAAAACTGTTACTTGCTTTCTTGACTTCTCGTACCAAATCACTCAAACAGCATCCCGGTTTCATCCCGATAAAAAAATGTATATGGTCACTTGTACCATTAATGGCGATCATTTTCTGATCTTTATTTTGAACAATACCGGTTATGTATTGATACAACCGTTCTTCCCAGACCGGATTAATCAAGGCATCCCTGTTCTGCACTGCAAATACAACCTGTATGTAAATTTGTGAAAACGTACCCGGCATAATCTTATAATTCCGTCTTATTGATATTGGCAATGAACTTTGATAACTCACTACCTATTTGGATTAATTCGTTATTGTTTGTGCTTCTGCCGGTTGCATCATAGCCAATATCTTCGGCGATTGCCATAAAAATCGGGTAATCATCCAAAATTGCCTGTTTGGCAGTAAAGTACTTTTCGGTCAATTCTTCTTTAAGCAAATTTAATTTATCGGTAAATGTTTGTTGCAGTTTGGTTTTATCTTCTCTAATCATTTCGCCAATTTCTTTTTTAGTGGCTGTTGGATAATTATCTTTTGCTTTTACTTCTAACTGTTTTAGGGCATTCTTTTTTTCATTTTCCCATTGTTCAACTGTTTTAAGGTAATTGTCATCGGCTTTGATTTGATATTTTAAATTGGATTTCTGGGCTGCTATTTTTTCGGTTTGTTCCCTCGTATGTTTCCGTAAAAACAAGACCGAACTTTTTACGCCCGCACCTGTTGCGGTAAATGCAGTTTGAGGCATGGAAACAACGGCGACAATACGGTACATTTCTTCAATATTGTCTCGTACGTATTGCATACTGCTGTTAGTCAATATTCCGTCAGGAATGACGATCGCCAAATAGCCGCGCTCGGTTAAAAAATTATGACATTGTTCTAAAAATAACACTTCGGTGCTCTGGCTTTCCCTTACAGTTTCCCGTAATGCCTTGACAGCCAACCAATCTTCTTCCTTTTTACCTAACTGATATTGGTGTATATAGGCTTTTTCGGTTTGCTTGATGCTGCTCCCGAAAGGTGGATTGGTAATTATAAAATCAAAGGTTCCGTATTGGAATTCCCGGTTTTTTGATTTTTCCCGTATATCCTTATCGCTTAATAAACCATCTGTAGCAATTACGTTTGTATGTCCGTCGTCATGAATGATCATATTCATTTTTGCTGTACGGGCAATTTGCTCATTTATCTCAATGCCAAACAGATTCTTTTCGGCAAAGTCGTGCCAGTACCTAAAATGTTCAACAGATCCATCCTCGTAATATCGGTTCGCTTGTTCACGAACTTTATCAAGGGCATATAACAAGAATCCGCCGCTACCGCAACTTGTATCCAGTACTCTTGATTGATTATTGATTGGCAATGAATCAACTATAAATTTCACGATTGCCCTTGGTGTAAAATATTGACCAAAATCGCCTCTAAAATAACTGCCCATAAATGTTTCAAATGCTTTGCCTTTACTGTCAAGATCGGTTTTATTAAGATTTATTCGTTGAAAATATTTGACAATTGTCCTTATTTCAGCAGGTGTTAGGGTAATATTATCTCTAAACACTTCCGGGTCTTTTTTCCGACCTTCTTCGTATAGGGCATAAATACGATTGAATAAATCCTCGGGTTCTTCTCCTCTGAAAATCTGAAAGTTATATGGTTCGCCAATTTTTCTTGGGTGTTTTTCGTCCCAGATTTTACAAAAAATAAGTTTATCTAATTCATCAAAAGCCACACTTGGGTTTCGCTGGCCGCCTCCCCAAAGTGCCTGATGTGATTGAATAAATATTTTTGTCAATTCACTTTCGCTGACAATCTGCAGATCAAAGAATTTTTGACTAAAAGTAGTCATTTCAGGTTCACTGACAATATTTGTTAATTCTGAGTCGGTTTGTGAAATTCCACCTTTTACATATTTATATGGTGCCAGTTTACTTATGCCGAATTGAGGAATATCCGGGATTTCTATTCTGCTTTTTGGTTTTTTATCAGGTATTTCGTAATACTGGTTTTTAATTCGTGAAGTTGTCCAAACATATTTTGCTCCTTCTGCAATCGCATAGCTGTATGCCTGGTCAACTGCAATATTGAATTGCTGATCGGTTATCTCTTCCTTTTTGCATTCAACTAATATGTAGGTGGATTCACATTCATCATCAGAATAAACTATAATGTCAGCTTCTTTTGTTTCAGTGCCCATTTGAACTGGGACATATTGCCTGATTCTATTTTCGCCGTATCCATAAATAAGGGATAATGTCAGAAAAGTCTCTGCCTGTACTTTCTCTTCGGGCTTATTGTAATTCCGTTTTTTATTTTGATGAATGTAGGTAATAAAATTTCGATCTTCATCAAACCGAATTAATCCTTTTTCAATGCCTATTTCGATTATGTTCATTATAAACCTTTAAAGATTTTAAAATGCAAATAATATGATTGAGATTAGTCAATCAGCTTTTGAGCGATAGCGCTTTGATAACTCATGAACCTAATATAAACAACCCCTATTTCATTCGCAACGCGATTTTATCCTCCCGGAGGTTCAAAGCCGATCATGCGGGGACCGGCGAATCGCATGACTTTTTTAATCCGCCTGCTCTAAATGACATTGTAGCAGTGTACCGTGTATTGGTTGCAGGCGGGGTTGCTCTCCCCAAAGGGGGATATTATAGAACGGGCGTATATCGAACAATATTGATTTCTTCATAATATCTCCACGAATATGAAAACCTTGTGAAGGAACAAATCCTTCACAAGGTTCCTTATAATTTTCTTTAATTACCCGCCATCATGGCTGCCACATCGGCTTTGACGTCGCCGGTGGCTTTGATGTTGAAATTTTCAACGAGAACTTTCGCGACGTTTGGGGATAGAAATGCCGGAAGCGTGGGCCCAAGACGAATTCCTTTGACCCCCAGGAAGAGCAACGCCAACAGAACGGCAACGGCCTTTTGTTCGTACCACGCAATATCGAAGGAAAGCGGTAGATCATTGATATCATCCAGGCCGAAGACTTCTTTTAGTTTCAGGGCGATCACCGCCAGAGAGTAGGAGTCATTGCACTGACCAGCATCGAGGACACGGGGAATACCACCGATGTCACCAAGATTCAGTTTATTATAACGGTATTTGGCGCAACCGGCAGTCAGGATAATGGTGTCTTTGGGCAGTTCTTCGGCAACTTCTGTAAAATATGAGCGGCTTTTCTGGCGACCGTCGCAGCCGGCCATAACAATAAAGCGCTTAATGGCGCCGGACTTAACCGCATCGACGACTTTATCGGCCAATGCCAACACTTGGGCATGGGCGAACCCGCCGACAATTTCGCCGGTTTCGATTTCGGTTGGTGGAGGACAGGCTTTTGCCAGTTTTATAATCTCAGAGAAGTCCTTGGATTCACTATTTTTACGGTCCGGAATGTGTTTGACGTCTGGATAACCCGCCATACCGGTAGTGAAAATGCGGTTTTTGTAGCTCTCTTTCACCGGAGTGATACAGTTAGTAGTCATCAGGATCGGGCCGTTGAAAGACTCGAATTCACTGCTTTGTTTCCACCAGGCGTTGCCGTAGTTGCCGACGAAATGCTCATACTTTTTAAACGCCGGATAATAGTTGGCCGGGAGCATTTCACTGTGGGTGTAGACATCTACGCCGCTGCCTTCAGTCTGTTTCAGCAATTCTTCCATGTCTTTCAAATCGTGGCCGGAAATCAGAATACCGGGATTGTTGCGCACGCCAAGGTTCACTTTGGTAATTTCGGGATTTCCATAGACAGTAGTGTTGGCTTTATCCAGCAAGGCCATCGTATTAACAGCGAATTCTCCGCCTTTCAGGACCAAAGCGACCATCTCAGTGACGGATAAATCTTTGGTCGTGGATGCCAGTGCTTCGGTAAGGAAAGCGTAGATTTTCGGATCTTCATGGCCTAATATAGCAGCGTGATCAGCATAGGCGGCGATGCCTTTCAAACCGATGACTAATAATTCCCGCAACGACCGGACATCTTCGTTGGCGGTGGACAGCACCCCAACCTCGATGGCTTTGGCATTAAATTCTTCGGCAGTGGAAGCGGTCCAGAAGACGGCTTCGGGGAGATTATCGGTGATAACACCGGCATGTTTTTCTTTTAATTCCTCACGCAGTTTGATGGCTTCCCGAATTCGAGAGGTAAACACATCATCGTCGAAGTTGGCGTTGGTAATCGTGGTAAACAGTGATTGAGCAATAAAAAGACCGGTTTTTGGGTCGGTATCCCCGGCTGTATTGGCTACAGCAGAAATGCCTTTCAAGACATAGATCAACAGATCCTGAAGATTCGATGTGGACTCC
>JBDRQG010000026.1:0-2214 GCA_043826475.1 bacterium | reverse complement strand
AATCCCTATTTAAAACCGGAATATACCGACAAACTCATTAGTGGTTTGGATCTGAAGTTCGACTTCGGCCTCTCATTAAATTCACTTCTCTATTACAAAGAAAGCAAGGACCTGATCCTCTGGACGCCGCTACAATCTTACTGGCAACCTAAAAACATTCAACAGGCAATTCGAAAGGGTTATAAAACCATACTGAGTTGGCAAAGTTCCTCAATTCCCATTATTTTGAATACTCAGTACAATTACAACATTTCTGAAGATCGGACGCCGGGTGAGTATTACAAAAAGCCCCTGCGCTACGCCCCTAAAATCACCTCCTCATTTTCTGTTTCGTGGCGGCCGCAAAACTTCTCATTTTTCCTGCAACTAAACCATGTCAGCAGGCGCATCGCAACGTACAGCTGGCCGGAAGATCAATTCATTAGTCCCTATACAATCTGCTTATTGAATTCATCTTATACCTTCACAAACAGATTCGGAAATATCATCATCACAGCCGCTATTAACAATTTGAGTGATTTAGAATATGAAACCCTCTTAGGGTATCCTGAGCCATCCCGGTCGTTTCGATTATCAATAAACTATGAAAGGAATTAAACAGACACATGAAAGGATTTACCATGTTCCGTCGCCTTTTGTTAATTGTTTCAGCTCTGAGTTCACTTCTAATGGCGCAAACCCACACTTATGTATTATGTGAGGGGAATTTTAATAGCCTCAATTCCTCATTGTGGTCAGTAAATTCAAATTATACGCAAGTTGACGGCCCTATTTACTGGAATCAATCGAATAACCCATTGGGAGACACCGGTCAGTCATTAAAAATCCATAATGACAAACTGTATATTGTCATGAATAATTCAAATACGATTGAGATTGCCGATATCAGCAACGGATTTCAGTATGAAACATCCATTAATATTCCCAATGCCGGCCCCCGTGACGTTGAAATCGTCGATAATATTGCTTACGTATCCTGCTGGTATCTCAACGGAATCCTTTGCATCGACCTTCAGGATTACAGCTTTATCGATACATTAGCCTGCAACGGACTCCCTGAAGACCTTCTCTTTTACAACGATAAATTGTATACATCAATCACCATGAACCCGGATTGGTCATCTTCAGATAAAGTTCTTGAGTTTGATTTATCTACTGGTGTTCCTTTCGTAAGTAATACATTCACAGTAGTAACCGGGCCAGAAGAATTGCTGGGTTTTCAGGGATGTATTTATGTATCCAGTACGTATTATGACAGTAACTGGAATACCTATGCGGGTAATTCTAAAATTGACCTGAGTACAGGGATAGTAATGATGAAAAATTTTGGAGTAAGCTTTTCATTCGGCAGAGACATTACTTCTTTGAACGAAAAAGTATATCGAGTTTATAATAATGGTATCTGTTCCTTAACCGATTCATTGACGATGGAACCGAATGGTCAAATCGGAAATTATAGTTCAATCTATTCAATGGCTTCGTTTGATGATCAAATATATTTTGGTCTCAGTGATTATACCGCTCCTGATAACGTGGTTATTGTTGATTCTAACGGCAATGAAATCAAAATTTTCCAGGTCGGAGCAATTCCCGGTTCATTTGCTTTTTACGAATCTAATTCATCAAGCATCGATGCAAACAACAGCACAACATTATCGGATTTTGAGTTGTCTCAAAATTATCCCAATCCGTTTAACGGGACTACAAACATTACTATTAAAATCCCGGAATCGGAACACGTTACCTTATCAATTTATAACTCAATCGGGCAGCACATAGTGAATTTGATCGATTCGAAAAGCGCAGCCGGGGATTATTCTATAGTATGGAATGGTTTTAATAAGTCCGGTATCCCGGTCTCAAACGGGATCTATTTTGCCATATTAAAAACAGCCCATCAATGCTCCCGGATAAAGATGCTTTACCTCAAATAAATTGTCGATTATTCCATTAAAATATCCCAAAAGTGCTAGCGATTCAGATCAACAGCCTTTTTACTTCAACATTAGATTTTATAAAACCTAAATTGTTATTAACTTACGTCGATTTTTAAGATTTTTCATACATAACCATTAAGGCATAAAATGCCACGAAATATCGTTCATATTATTGGCGCCGGAACTGTGGGAACTCCATTAATCGGAATCCTGGCCGGTCGGCGTAAATCCTTGGGAATTGATGAACTCAGCTTTCAGCCGGACTTGTCCGAAATTC
>JBDRQG010000025.1:0-4094 GCA_043826475.1 bacterium | reverse complement strand
CACCAGACATAAAGCGACCTGTATGCGAAATTATTTCCTTCATCAAGCTCTAATACAGAATCGCCTTTATCAGTTTGAGTTTGAATATAATGATTTCCTGTAGAGTTAAACGTATGAGATACGGTCCATATCTGGGAAGACTGAGGGCTTAATGAAGAAATAAATATACTGTCTATTACTTGGTTATCAATTTTAAGTTCTGTACAGAAATTCGTTGCCACGCTATCACCAAGATTCGAAATATTTACTGATATATCAGTTTGCTCACCCACTAATAATGGTTCATTGGAAAGACTAAGACTGGTAATTAGATCAGGAAGATGTTTCTCGGCAACCGAGAAATACATTGTGGTATCAGTAATTAAAGTATAATCAGTAATAGTTACATTATAAGTATAGTCTCCGACTACATCCGGGCTATAGAAACCGACTTCAAAATATCCATATGAATTGGTATGTCCTATATAGGTTTCACCAATCTCTTCTATCGTAACGGCAACTTCTCCACCAGCCACACTATATGAGGTTTGAGGCGTATAACGGGCATTTCCGTAGATAATCGTCCAGGCATGAGGTGTAATCATTGACATATGATGGATATCAACGATCTCAATACCAGCATCGCCCTCATAATTACCGATTATTATCGGACGATAGGCAATATTATTGGCTTCATTCCACTCAGGAATTGTGTTTAATTTATCGACTGTAACTCGAATAGGATAATATCCATCGGTTGCAACTGAGTATGGAATTGTAATTACGTATTCAGAATTAGCGTCAATAAATGGAATTGTTTCCGTAAGAAGGACTTTCTTATCATTGGCGACATCAACATCGACATTAGAAACCGATTTATTTGAGTTATTATGAACCGTTACAGTCACATTAAATGTTTCCATTGGTTCCGGATTAATCGGATCAAATGCAATATCAGCGGCATTAATATAAAGGTCGACGGCATCTGAATTATCCATAATCATCGGTCCAGCAATATAATCTATCGGTGAACCAGTGGCTGCGACATCTGAAGAGTTCTTGGCTTCGAATTTGTATTGGCAAACATCCGAGGGCGGCAATGAAATATTGACATAATATATAACGCCATCAACATAATCGGTACTGGCGCTGGCCGGACCCATAGGATATATATAATCGGCATTTCCGTCACCATCATGATCTACATGCAATTTAGGGAATCCAGCCTTTGGCGGTAAATTGGCTTCATCCGAATATTCCACTCTGAACCTGAATTGTTCAGTCGCTACGGTAGTATCCGGTGAAACGCCATCATACACATAACCCGGTTCGGCAGTCCAGCTAAGAACTGGGGTAGCATCATTACTAACTACATGGATATAATCAGTTTTGGTCTCTGTATTACTATAAGTCCCATTCCCGCTCCAAATTGTCAAGCTAACCTCGAAATGGCCCGTATCAATATAAGTGTGAGGTTGAGTCACACAACCCCAGGCTGAATCGCCGTCTCCAAATGACCATATACAAGAATCTATATTGGAACCATCATAGTCGGGATAAAAATTAACATCTAACTCCACTGGACCGGATGTGATATCGGCATAGAAATCCGCTACAGGTGGCGTGGCGGTAATTGTTTGAATCGCCGTGTCGGCATAATCGCCGTTGCTTACAATTAACGAGCAACTGTAATTCCCGACCGTATCATACGTAATGCAAGGATTATATTCTGTTGAACTGGTTCCATCCCCAAAAAGCCATAGAATATCTGTAAAATTAGTCGAATGATTAAAGAAGCATACATTCAGAGGAGCTACTCCGCTGATAGGAGAAGGAGTAAAACTGGCGTTAGGCAGTATAGGCGAAATAACAACACAATTACTCTTTGTAATACCATCCGCATAGCCGGATGCCTCGACATAAAGAGAACAGCTATAGTGTCCGGTATCATCAAACTGATAAGAAGGATTTTGTTCGTTTAATATGGAATCAATAATGATCCCATTTGCTTCATAAAACCATTTCCAGATTGAAACGTTCCCGGTTGAAATGTCATTGAAGTTAACTGTCAAACCTGGATTACCGGAGCTTTGTGATACGGTAAAATCCGCCTTTGGAGCCAAAACAGTAATATAGTCATCTTTAATTAATGTATCTGAGGCCTTACTATCAGTAACTACCAGTTTGACCGTATAATGACCCGAATCTGCATAAGTATGAACAGGATTTTTGTCTGAGCTTGAATTTTCATCTCCAAAGTCCCATTGCCAGGTCAGATTTTCACCTTCTGTTTGATTAGTAAATGTTACTTCCAAAGGTAATGTTCCGTAAGTAGTATCTGCGATAAACCCAATTGTAAGATTATCGCAGGCATCGCCTATACCATCTCCATCGGAGTCCTCTTGATTTGGATTACTAACATCAATACAATTATCACAGGAATCACCTACGAAATCACCATCGGTGTCTTCCTGATCATTGTTATCTATAAAGTCACAATTGTCGCAAATATTGCCTAATGAATCTGTATCAGAATTCTGCTGAGAACTGTTTGCGACGCTAACGCAATTATCGCAAACGTCGCCGACACCGTCACTATCGACATCCAACTGATCCTGGTTAGTGCTGTCTGGGCAATTGTCGCAAACATCCCCATAAATATCATTATCGGTATTAGCCTGATCAGTGTTGGCATCAGTCATACAGTTGTCGCAGACATCTCCCACATTATCCGAATCGCCATCAGCTTGGTCTTCATTATCTACATCAGAACAATTATCACAGACATCTCCATAAGAATCAGAATCGATGTTGGCTTGGTCAGTATTAGAAACGGTTGGGCAATTGTCACATACATCACCAATAGTATCAGTATCGGCGTCGGCCTGATCTTCGTTGTTTATTGTCGGACAATTATCACAAACGTCACCATACGTGTCATTATCAGAATTTAACGTATCTGGGTCATAGCCATATGGACAATTGTCTTCTAAATCAGGAATCCCATCGCCATCAGCATCCGGTGGATTTTTAACACATCGTATAGAAAAACCACTCTTCTCTCCTGCATGGGTTCGATATATTCTTGCCTCATTAAAATAAAAACCGCGGGTCAAAACATATTCACCGCCAGTTCTTGTTGATGACCATAGTTGTGAATAACTTTTTAACTGCTCATATTCAGCATCGCTGTCTCGATATCCTGCACCAAGTAAACCAAAACCAGTTTCATTTGTCGCACCAAAGTTTGGCGTATCCCAATGAGCTGTTCCAGTTTCCTTGAGCTTACCGCCTTCATTGGTTCCTCTCCAAGTAGTAAAGTCAATTTCCGAATCACTAATCCCCAAAAACGCTTCAAGCTCTTTCCAATCGTTATCAGTCGGAACACGCCACCCTTCCGGTGTAATACCTCTGGGATCATTGACAACAAACCAATTGTAAAGCATGCCATATACTGAAGAGTTTGCCGAATTATTGCCATACTCGCAATAAGCACCCGAATCTAAAAGTTCCCATTCTGTATTATCAGTTATATTGGCTATTGGGTCACCGTTGCGATAGCATGTATCTCTCAGGTTTTCCATCATCCACCACTGTTCACCTATCTTAACAGTGGTATATTCATATCCATCACATCCTGTGACTGATCCATACTCAATAGCCGAAGTCGTAAAGGAATCAATCAGACCGTATCCCGTTCCAATACTGTTAATGGCGTAAGCTCTTATATAATATTTAGTTTCAGGAATAAGATATTTCGCTATGCTGACATAGCTATCCGAATTCGGTCCTTCATTAGTCGTATCATCAGTTATTGTCGGCATAGGATCGGTACTCCAACAAACACCTTTGGAAGTCACCGCCGAACCATCATCGGTAACAATTACGCCTCCGCATTGGACAGATGTTTGATTAATGCCACTGACTCCTGAAGTCGTTACAACGGGAATCGATACCGGATCCTTAATACAGCGTACTGAATAGCCATAACGCTTTTCTTGTGCTGCTCTAGCAATGGTTGAATAGTTCCAATACAAATATCTGACCCTAGCACGATCAATATCGTTTTCAGTTGAAGACCAAAGCAATCCCTCTCGGTTCAATGGGCTATAACC
>JBDRQG010000024.1:0-9412 GCA_043826475.1 bacterium | reverse complement strand
TCTGCGCTGGGATCGACCCGCCAGCGTTGGAATGGATTCCGAAAGACTGGCCCTGATCGATGATCTGATCAATGAAGAGATCGAAGCGCAAAATCTGCCCGGCGCCGTGCTGATTGTCGCCCGCAAAGGCGCAGTCGTCATCCGCAAAGCCTATGGCAATGCCCAGGTATTTCCCGACACCATCCCCATGACGCCGGAAAATATATTCGACATGGCCTCGGTCACCAAACCCGTCGCCACCGCCACTTCAATCATGATTCTGGCCGAACAGGGCCGGCTCCGCCTCATGGACCCCGTCACAAAATTCATTCCCGAATTCACGCCATTCATCAACGGCAACGATCATCCCGCCGATCCCATCCGGCTCTATCACCTCTTGACCCACACATCAGGCCTGCCGCCCTATACCGACGTCGAAGCCCTGAAAACGGAATTCGGTTCGCCCTGCCCGGATGCCGTAATAAATACTATCGCCACCATCGAAAAACAGAATCCCCCGGGCGAACACTTTGCCTACAGCTGCCTGGGCTTTATCACCCTGGCGGAAATCGTTCAGCGGGTTTCCGGGATGGATATCGGTGAATTCTCCAAAGCCAATATCTTTGAACCGCTTGAAATGCACAGTTCCATGTTCACTCCGCCGCGAAATTTGCTCCTGCGAATCGCCCCGACCGAAGTCCATGACGGTGTACCGTTGCATGGATTCGTACACGATCCCCTGGCCCAGCTGCTTAGCGGACTTTCCGGCAATGCCGGTCTGTTCTCATCTGCCGATGATATGGCGATCTTTGCCCAGCTGCTGCTGAACGGCGGCATTTACAAAGGTATTCGCATTCTGTCGCCCCTGACCGTCAAAGCAATGACGACGGTTTATCCGGGGCTGGAATTCGCCGGGCGCGGTCTGGGCTGGGACGTCAATTCTGCTTACGCATCGAACATGGGTGATATTTTCCCGAAATCCTCCTACGGCCATACCGGTTTCACCGGCACATCCGTTGTGATCGACCCGGAAACCGAAACCTTCATCATCCTCCTAACCAACCGCGTGCACATGCCCCACGGCGGCGTCATCGCCCTGCGCAGTAAAGTAGCGAATATGGTGGCGGGAAGTATTGTGGACCCGTAGTAATGAGTGTCGACAAACGGATCTGGTCTTGACAAATTAGAAATGAATTTCTATTTTACAAGTGATGGTTGTAATTTCTCCGGGAACGGACGATTTGAACCGCCCTTTAATACCACCGAATTGGCCGGTGTAGAACACTGCGCCCTGATTTCCAGACAGCGAAAGACGATTCAATCCGGAAAAATCATCTCATCTGATATATTTGGATTTATTGATACAATTTTAAAGTAGTTCTTAATCGCTGCAATACTGAGCATAGCGATTAGAAAAAGTACCAAATATGCACAGTTCCGTGTTCAATCCGTCGAGAAATTTATATCTGTGAATCGCCCTGCGCAGTAAAGTAGCGAATATGGTGGCGGGGAGCATAGTGGACAAATAACTAATGAACTATCTTTGGGGAATTAACCACACATGAGTTTCCTCTAAAAACTTATATTCGTCTTCGGTAACACTGTATTCATGGAAATTTTGATTTCTAATAGCATTTAGTCTATGTAACCATTTTGTTTTATCTTCTTTACTGCCTTTAACTTCCGGATATGAATATTTATTTTCAAATAATTTTCTCCAGTTTTGAAGAATTACTTTCCTGTAATCAATTAAGTGAAGTTGATCCCAAGGCTTAACTTCCTTTTCTGGATCTTCAATTTCTCTATTTTTTCTACTTGCCAGAGCTTCTGCATCATTATATACATCAAAAGGGACACCTTTCTTCCACCAGTTTACTTCACCATATAATTCCTTTAAAGAATTAATAACATCTTTTTTAATATAAAGTTCGATATCTCTAATTATTTCAAACGATTTCGTGTTAAATCTTTGGGAACTATCTCTAATATATTGTTCAAGTCCAATAGGATTAAAACTACTATATGTTTCTTGAATGACAGTTTGTAAGGCTCTCCAATATTTTGTCAATCCTCCCGTTCCATAGCTTCTTCTTAATTCCAATTTTTCATCAAAACTAATCTCTTTAAAATGATGAATAATAGGATCAAGATAAATTTGTACTTCGTTAAATAAGGTATCAATATTAACAGTATAGGTATTAATCTCTTCGGTGTTTTCAAGGTGATCCACAATATCACTGAATATTAAAATAAGTGAATATATTGTTGGATTAGTTGATAAAAATCCATTATCACTATCTCCTAATTCCCATTCATCGGGTAAATTTACTTGAAAATATTCTAAACATAACATTAAGAAACGGAATAACCGGTCAAATGATGAATCTATATTCCCATTATAAAACGATCCCCTGGCTTTTATTGCATCTTTTGATACTTTCCCGATAAAATTTCCTCTGTTTAAAGCCGTGAATATAGTGTCAATCGTAATACAACAGTAATTTGTTTTATTATTTTCACCAATAATTACTCTCTTATAAAGAGGAGAACCTCTATTTTCACCAAGTTCCTGCGCAATTCTAAGCTTTAGAGCTTTTATAGCTTCACTTAAATCATTAGAGCCCCATAATAGATCCGCATTAAGTGTGTTTCTAAGATTTTTATTTACTGATTTTTGATTTTCATTAATTTGCATGAAGAGTTCAACTTGTTCTGTCCGTTTTAAATTCACAAATGCAACAACCGGAATTGTGTTACTGGATTCATAATGAGTATCTGAATAACCATAAACTCGGTGTTGGCCATCAATAATAAATGAGGAACCATACATTTTAGGCAATGATAAAATGCCTAACATACAGAGGGAATCTTTACATTGAGTATTAGCTTTTTCAAAAACTAAATCCTTCTCGGCATCAATATTAACAATGACAGAATTGGGAAAGTATCCGCCTTTATTAATAAAATTTTTAATATTTTTTAACCTGTCTTTCTTTATTATTCTTTGATATGTTGGCATCATATCCTTATTTGCCTTAGTCCTATGTAAAACATAGCTCATTTTTAATAATCTTTCAGGTTCAATAGAAAACGAATAAAATTGATGCCCTCCTAATTTACCTCTGATTGCTGGTACTTTATGGTTTAACTCGGGTATTTTTTGCCCCCTAAATAGAGAACCAAGTAATTGATATTTTGCAGCGCTTCCCAAATGATTTGTTAGCCCCCTATAATATTCATATTCTTCTTCGCCCAAATAAGCAATATCATAATTCTTTAAACGATCCATATCAACAGAAGATAAAACGTAATTCCTTGAAGCAAAAATTATTTTAATTTTATATTTATTATCAGGGAATATTTTATGTAATATCTGATATAAACCGGCTTTTTTCCCTCCAATAGCTTCAATCTCTTCTTTAAAACCGCGATTACGATTTAAATTATTAGAAGCTTTACATTCAATAATTAATATTGTTTCATCGTCTAATGCAAATACATCTATCTGCTGAGTTAAAGTACAATTTTCTGAATAAGGGATTTTAAACATCCTATCTTTATTTAAATAGTTAAATCCCATATCGGCAAACAATGTCCATATTTCATCTTCAAAAGCAACATCAATTGGTTTTTCTTTTTTTATCTGGGCTTTTGTTTTATAAAGTTTATGTTCTTCCCATCCATTTTCTTTATACCTCTGTAATTCGTTTAAAGGAACTGATTGTAATACATATCCTCTTCTTCTTAAACTTTTATCTTTAATTAGTTCTTTCCCGGATACTAATCCATTAAAAAAATTGTTTTTAACCTTATCCATCAACAATCCCTCCATTATCTTTTACAAAGAATCAAATATTCAACCTGACCGTTTTTAGCCTTTATATTTCCAAAACCCTGACGTTTATGGGGAATTTTTTCATATACGATATTTTTATGTCCATAATACTTTTCACACATTTCAATAAGATCTTCTGCATTAAAATTCAAGTCGTTATGCAGTGGATAGCTAAACAACACGTTGCATCTGTATTTGCATAAATTTTCAATTAAAAAATGAAATTCTTTTCGAACCTGCCCCTTTCTATTAAAGCCTGAAACATGTCTGTCTGCTCTGTATTTTGCATCATATTCAACACTTGGGTAATCATACTTAACCGCAGTTTCAAGAACATGGTAAAATCTTGAATATGGAGCACATGAATACGGGGGGTCAATATAAACGAGCTGTGTTTCCGCTAATAAATCAGGTCGATCATTCAGAATATTTCTATAATTATCACAGAAGCAAATATTATCATAAATAGTTGGTACAAACTCTATATTGAATTCTTGAATCTTCATAAAGAAAATCTGAAGTATATTTTTCTGTCGTCTTTCAAGAATCCAATTGAATTTCTTTCGTGAAAGCTTATGGAACTGCGCAAAATGACTGGTACTATTTACAGCGATACTGAGAGAAGAAAGTAGACAGGTTAATAAAATTGCTTTTACGGTTTCTTTATCTCGTGAGTAACAGTTATTTACAACTTTATCTATACCATATCTTATAGAATCAATTTGTATTGATTGGTTTAAACTAAAGTACGAATTAGTAAAATATGCAGTGAATAAAAAATGTTGTCGTTTCTTCTTATATCCTATTATTGCATCCCCTGAGAAGTAACGTGACAATTCGTGATCTATTAAATTCGATCCGTAGTAAGGAAACGAAGTAGTAAACCTCAGATATTTTTTATAATCCCTATTTAATATTGCGGTCTTTTCTTCTTCAACGTACTTACTAAAAACATTTTGCGCTTTTTTTAGACTAAAAGAGATTCTTTTATTCAAGTACTCTAACGTATTATTATCGATGATAAAGGATTTGTTTTTGATGAGTGCCAATGCTATTTGATGGCTGTATTCCTGAACATCATTTGTAATAATTGGAGATATTGTTTTAAATAATTGGGCAACTGTATTTGTACCCGCAAATAAATCAACAATATATTTGTCATCAACTAATTGTAAGTTCTCTTTTACAAAAGCCTGAATTTGATTAGTAAGCTTACGCTTACTTCCCATGTAGCGGATGGTTTGCACTATTTTAGATGCTCCGATAATTTTTTTCGCATTGAATTACTGACAGTTTTATTGGCTAAAATATTAAATGATTCACTCCTGTACTGAATATTGAGCGAGAACATGAGTCTTTGAATATCTATATAATCACTGGCTCTATATCCATTCATTTTAAGGAATGGTAAATATTTCCCATTCAAATCATGAAGTTCAAATTTTTCTTGGTCAAAATAGTTTTGATACTCCGTAAAGAGCCTAGTAGTTGGCACTGGTGTATATAACATAGGAATCAAAGAGCCAACAATATGAGAACCATATAAAGTTGTTTCTACCACATTCTCTATGTTTTCATTCGGCATTCCATAGAGAATAAATGCGTTAACTTGTGGTCCTCTAAGTTTGAAACCGGCACTTTCAATAACTTTGACAGCTTTTTCGAAGTCATCTAAATTAGTGTGGGTCCTATTCCAGGACTTATTTACTTCTGTTTTTATGGATTCAAGCCCAAGGTGAATTTTTTTCCATCCTGCTGCTTTCATTTTTTGGATAATTTCCGGATGATTCGCTATTTCTTTTGCTTCAAAACCTTCCGGAGCATAGAGGTTTACTTTAAGATTTCGATTTATAATTTCATCCAGAACTAATTCAATATTTTCTTTTGGTTTATAGAGTATTGCATCCTCATAAAATGCGAACTCACGGATTCCATAGCGTTCCTGATAGAACTGTATCTCGTCTACAATGGCATTAGGGCTTTTACAGCGTACGATTTCACCGTTTTTACCATTGTTCAATGCTCTTTGTGCACAGTAGGCGCAATCATATGGACATCCACGCTTGCCCTTTATTATTGCATAAAGATGTTTTTTTTCTGGGTACAGATCAAAATCAGGGGACAAATCTGACGCTTCGTAAACTTCATTTTTAATGATGATATCTGCTTTGGTGTTTCTTTCTGCATGCTCAGGTGCAAGAGTTGGGTATATACCCCCTAATAATATTTGAGTCCTTTTTTTATCAGGAAATTGTTCTCGAAGGATATTGATTACATCCCGGGTACTTTCCCACCAGAATGTCATAATAGACGTTACATAAATTTTATCTGGAATTCCAAATTCTGCCTTATAGATTTCAAGACGATTAATAAATTCTTCTTTAGATATCCCAAAATGATATATTCGTAATTCAATATCATCAATTTTCCGAAGATATATCCTTTTCTTTTTTATTTTACGTTTCTCATTCGTTTCTAAGCAGTCAATCAGAAATGTATGATACCCTTTTTCCTTTAGTAAAGCACCAACGCGGAGTAGACCATCTGGCAAGCTCCATTCTGCCCAATATTGAGGATCATAAATATAAGGATTTATTAAGAGTGCTTTTTTACCGTAAACCTTAGAAATCCTATAGTCTTTAATAATCAATTTAGATTTTTCTAATATGAAATAAACATAACCGAGAATAATCCAACTCTTATGAATTTAGTCTATATATATCATAAATCAACAATTCTTTTATACAGATGTTACCACATTATATATTGTTTATTCTCCGTTCTTCACAGCTCGCCGCGCTCACCCTGGTCGCTCACGAAGACCGCCAACCTACCATCGTCATTGCATGGAGTCCCGTTTTTCGGGACGACGACGCAATCCGTTGTGGCTATAGTGCTCTTCCTAAACAGATCGCTTCACTCATTCCGCTTTTCCGTGTACGCCGGCTCTTCTCAAGACGACGCTCGTCGCGCCCCAGCCTCCGCCGGTCCCCCCGGCAGTACGAAAGGATTCCACTTCCGGTTGTTCGGTTTTCACAGCTTCTGCTTTGTTTAGCCATTGGAGGATAGGCATTTATTGATTGACCTTATGTTTATTGGCTGTCATTTTTTTTCCATGCTTCCAGTCGATTATCACACAATGTTTTCGGCAGCCGTTTATTAATTGCCATAAGTTTTATTAACTCATCTCTTGCTATAGAACAAGTCAATAACCCTTTTTCTATCAACCGATCCAACACCCAGATAATCCCGTGTACTTCATATCCATTTTTCTCGGCAGTCCGACGCAATAAGCCATCGCCGGTAAGAATAACGGCTTCCTGCTTTTGCCGCATAAGCAGAATCGAGCAATCTTCAAAGGACAAGCCGCGATTATTCTGATCAATCAGTTGGATTTGTTCCAGATCGTTGCTGTCGAAATACTGCACTAATATCCCATCGTTATTTTCTACTCGCTCTCTTTGACCGGGCTCTTCGGTTTCATCCATCACAAACTGGGAAATATGCACATTCAAATCTAATCTTAAAAATGCTTCGAATAAATCGATGTCAAATAGATCAAACAAAATATTGGCATCGGCGATATAAATATTCGTCATATCTGGTTAAAATTCCGGCGGAATGCAGCCAGCGGTTTTCCCGCCAGGGTCGCCGCCTTGGACATGGAAATGATCTCCTCGGTTACCGCCCTGTTAATCAGACTCTGAAAGCGACTGGTTTTCTCCGCTCCGCAGTATTGACCAGGTTCATTTTTACGATATCCATGTTTATTTATCCAAATATTAAATCGCTGAAATTTCTGCGCGCTGATCATTCCCAGGACATTAGCTCGCGCCATAATCGCCTGAATCGATATACCAAAGTTCTCTTTGATCCGGATCAATTCATCCAGAGTTACTCCTTTTCTACGAGCGCCAAATTCACGGATAAATACATTATAAGGCATCAGAAAAGCGCCTGCAAAATAATGACAGAGTTTTTCTTTCAATCTCGGCTGCTCCGGAACCCGAAAATCCAAAACCAGATGCGCAAATTCATGTAGCACGGTAAAACGTTTCCGACACAGATCGTTATCCAGGGATTCATTGATAACAATCATCGGAATGGCGTCCGCCCATCCCGACAAGCCGTCAAACGCCTCCGGTGCATCGACTTCAAATATCCGAACACCCCTGTTTTCCAGCAGTTCGACCACATTGGGTAGCGCCCATTCACCTAATTTCCATTGAGACCGTAGTTCGGTCACAATCCGGTCGATATCTTCAAAGGTGCTTACAATCCTGTTCTTAATCGGGGATTGAAATTCATAGCGAATCTGAAGCAGATCGTTTAATTCCTCGTTTCGTTCAATAAAGGACTTGCTGATCTCTTTTATACGGTTTTGGTCGGTTACATTTAGCCGGGATTTCTTGCGAAACTCAATATTTTTGATTTGATATTCCGGCGCCTGGAAGAAATAATCCGGAGAAACATCCATTACCTTTGACAGAGCGGAAAGGACCTGCCCGTCAGGCTTCATTCGGTTTTGTTCGTATTTTGATATCGCCTGCTTGGTGACAACATTATTCATCTTATCAGCCAGAGCCTGCATAGACAGCCCAGCCATTTTTCTGGCTGATTTTAATCTTTCGCCAAACATAATGTACCCTCAATTAATATTGGTTGACATTTCATTGTAAATATACCCTACATGTCAACCATTAGCAAGCACATCTTTACACTCAAATCTTTTGACGTCTATTCAGAATTAATGTTTTTAATACCACGCTCGTCGCGCCCCAGCCTCCGCCGCTGCTTTCGGTGGTTTCGTAAGATTCGACAATCGGTGATTTCGACAGAATGGACTGAACGATCCGTCGCAGAGTTCCGGTGCCTTTGCCGTGTATAATCCGGACGGAAAGGATACCCTTTTCCCGGCAGGCCGCCAGGTAATCGGGCACCAGTTCTTTCACCTCTTTTGGGTGGAACGTGTGCAGGTCCAGAATACCGTTAATTGGTATTTTCAGAGCACCAATGTTCTGCATTTCCGCAAAGGCCCGCCGGGCTTCCGCCACAAATCGGCGCACTTTCTCGACATCCTTCCTCCCGTCACTAGACTCCACCCCCGTATGCGCATCCACACCATCGGGCCGGACGGTCAGAATCGCCTCATACACATTGTCCGGAGTCAATCCGCCCGCCAGGATTACCGGTTTCGGGGAATGCTCAACCAGTTCCCGGCTGACTGTCCAGTCGTGGATTTTGCCGGTGGCCCCCGAGGCCCCGCTTTCCGGGTCGAATGTGTCAGTGATAAAGGCATCCACCGTGTCGCCAAAGGTTTCAATGTCCTGATACAGTTGGAGGCGGTTATCTTCCCGAACAACCAGGCTCTTGATAATTTTCAGATCAGGACGTTTCTTTTTGATTTTGCGCAATTCCGCCAGGGCAACCGGTCCGTGCAGCTGCACGATCGTTGCGCCCAGTTTGTCACAAAACGCGATAATCTCTTCGGCGTTATCCAGATATGTTATTAGAACAGCCTGGTTTTTATCGGTTAATCGGTGAATAATTTCCGCAGCTGCGGCTTCGTTCAGATCTTCTTTATGTACGGGCAGACGC
>JBDRQG010000023.1:0-3067 GCA_043826475.1 bacterium | reverse complement strand
AGCCATGGATTACACTATTTCATTGGGATAATCCTTCTGGTCTTTTTTTGAAAGGTGGTTGGCTGCACACCGATAGTCCGAACTGGTTTGCCGAGTATACATCAATTGTAGTAGATCGGTATTCAGACCGTGTGAAGCATTTGATGACGCTGAATGAACCACAATGTTTTATCCATTTTGGCCATCAAACCGGTACCCATGCGCCTGGTCTGAAATTAGGTTACGGGATATATTGAAGGCGACTCATCATGTCCTGCTGGCTCATGGCAAAGCAGTACAAGTAATTCGTTCAAGGACGAAAACTCCGGCTCAGGTCGGTGTTGCTCAGGTCGGTGTCATTGCTGTACCTGAGAATAACACACCTGAAAATATTAATACGGCTCGCGCGGCAACATGGTCAATTACAGAAAAAAATACATGGAGTAATAGATAGTGGGCCGATCCTATGATTCTCGGACATTATCCGGAAGATGGGTTGAAACTAATGTACCACTCACTGCCGGAAATTCAAAGCGGGGATATGAAAACCATCCGGCAGCCGTTGGATTTTTATGGCGTTAATATCTATTCGGCTGATCGTGTACGAACAAAGGGAGATACCTGTGAAAAAGTTGATCCGGAACCGGGAACTCCAAGAACGGCAATGGAATGGACAATCGTGCCGGAATCCCTCTATTGGGGGCCAAAATTTTTTTATGAACGATATCGGTTGCCGATTGTCGTGACTGAGAACGGAATGGCAAATCAGGATTGGATTCATCTTGACGGTAAGATTCACGATCCTCAGCGGATTGATTACTTAAATCGCTATATTCGGGAATACGGGAAGGCTATTAAGGAAGGTTTGCCGTCTAGCGGTTATTTTTTATGGTCCATAATAGATAATTTTGAATGGGCAGAAGGATTCAGTAAACGTTTTGGGCTTGTGTATATTGATTATAGCAGCGGTAGACGAGTACCGAAGGATTCCTACTATTGGTACCAAAATTTTATTAAAGCTAATGGGAAATAGACAAAACGGAGTATAGAATGGCATCTATTCGTTTAGAGGGAATCAGTAAATATTTTGATAACCGGAAAGCAGTTATTTCCGATTTAAATCTGGAAGTTATAGATGGTGAATTTCTGGCACTAGTTGGACCGTCGGGATGCGGTAAATCCACTACCTTGTGAATGATCGCAGGGCTGGAAGAAGCGACAGCCGGAGAGATTTTCATTGGCAATAAGCAGGTGAATAATATGCCTCCGAAGGACCGGGATATTGCGATGGTTTTTCAGAACTACGCAGAAAACATCTCACACAAAACTGGCTAGATTTCATATTAATAAAACACCCTACTGGATACATATCTCAAAAAACTGGCTATATAATGGCTATTATGTAGCCAATATTTGTGCGGAACCTCTTTAGCCCGCTTTTAAGTTATAAATAAGGGCAAGATACCACAGGATGAAAAAACAATTATAAACTTGTAGAACATTTAAGATAATTATCAATAAATTCCCCCAAAGCGGAGGATCAAAATATGTCAGCAAAAACTCACACAAAAAGAGATATAGTAAAAAGAACAGCAACTAACCTTGGTGTTTCATATGTAAACCACTTAGTGAATTATAAAAGCAGATAAAATATTGGATACCACTCAAGGCGTCATAGAGCGATTTACCTACTACAATGAGGAAAATGGCTTCAGCATTGCTAAACTTGAAAAAGGAATAGTTGCGGTAGGAATGCTTCCCGGTGTTAATGTTGGCGAGACCGTTAAATTAACCGGGCATTGGATTTCGCATCCTTAGTACGGCCGCCAATTTAAGGTGATAAGTTTTTCGACGATTTATCCGGCGACCATTTCCGGAATCACAAAATACCTGGGCTCCGGATTAATAAAGGGTATAGGCCCTGTTACTGCTAATAGAATTACAGATTTTTTTAAAGAAAAAACTCTGGATATCATAGAAAATGATGTCGAGAGGCTCATTGAAGTTGAGGGCGTCGGCAAAAAACGGGTCGACATGATAGCAACAGGCTGGGAAGAACAAAAAGCAATTAAAGATATCATGATTTTCCTTCAATCTCATAACATCAGCAATACCTATGCGATCAAGATCTACAAAAAATACGGTGACGAATCCAACAAAATTGTTAAAGAGAATCCTTATCAACTTACCTATGATATCTGGGGTATTGGATTTAAGACCGCGGATAAGATTGGAAAAAGCCTGGGTTATGAGGATCAAAATCCTGTGCGGGTCAAAGCGGGAATCTTGTATGTCTTAAATGAAGCCTCGGAGGATGGACACATTTACTTGCCGCTGTCAGAACTTATTCAGAGCTGTAATACAGTCCTGAATGTTAATTTAAACGAATCCAGTCCTGTTCTTGAAGAAATGGTTTCCGAAGAATTAATCATTAAAAAAAATGAGAAAATATATATCCCTCCGTTTTATTATGCCGAAGTCGGGATATCAAACAAAGTAAAAAGTTTGTCCTCTAAACAAATAGATATATCCAACTCCCGAATTAAATCTCTGCGAATCGGGCAAAGTCATTTTTCAGAAGAACAATTAGAGGCAATCCGTAAATCCTTGAAATATAGAATATCCATTTTAACCGGGGGGCCAGGTACCGGGAAAACAACCACTCTGATTGGAATTGTTGATATTCATAAACAACTCAAGAACAAAATAATGCTTGCTGCTCCCACCGGAAGGGCAGCCAAGAGAATGAACGAAGTCATCGGGTTTGAAGCCAAGACGATTCATAGGTTGTTGGAATATAAACCATCAAATAACCAGTTCACTTATAATAATGAAAATCCATTGCAGTGAAACCGACCTTTTAGTAATCGATGAAGTATCTATGATAGATACAATCCTGATGAATAACCTGCTCAAAGCAGTTAGTGCTAAAACAATCCTGGTTCTTGTGAGAGATGTCGATCAACTTCCATCGGTTGGCGCCGGCAATATTTTACGTGACATGATTGGCTCTGAAATAATTCCTGTTACTAATCTCTTAAAAATAGTCCGCCAGGCAGAAAAAAGTAAAATTATTGTGAATGCCCAC
>JBDRQG010000022.1:0-3488 GCA_043826475.1 bacterium | reverse complement strand
TGATAATGTTGGTTCAGAACAGGGAAAGACTGAAAACGATAATGTTGATCCTGAACTCGAAAATGCCTTGAAAAATTATCAACACAAATTGGAAAATGATAGCAAGACAACGGCCCAAAACAATCAGCCTATGTTTGGACCGGAACGGGTGGTTGAAACATCTTCCAGAGCGGATGATATTCCCGAAGGATTTATTGCCGGCAATCAGGATGGTGTTAGTAATACAAATGATACCGCCAGAATAAATGATTATTCGAAGAAGAGCTCGCAAAAAAATAATATGAGTGATACCGGTCCCCTGAAACCGGAAGAATTGGCAGAAGAACTTGACAATGTAGCTGCCCAATTCGAAGAAGTTGTTGAAAAGGCTGTTAAGTCCTAAATAGCTTTTTATAAAAGTCCCACCGACTGAATAAAAAGATCGGCCAATTATATCCCCCCACGGCCGATCTTTTTTTTATTAATTTTCTGCTGACTCCGACCATATTATTGCTATATTCAGGTTTAAATAGGTATAATAATTTTTAGGGAGACGGCCAATGCAGACTGTTGAAGAATTTCATAAAATGCTGGATGAAGCGGTTGATTATATTAAAAGTCAGATTGATTTTATGCCGCAAATAGGGATAATTTTAGGAACTGGGTTGGGCTCACTCGTAGATGGAATCGAAATGATCGGAACTGTTG
Source organism: bacterium (assembly GCA_043826475.1). Lineage (GTDB taxonomy): Bacteria > Zixibacteria > MSB-5A5 > GN15 > FEB-12 > DAOWMZ01. The sequence continues at coordinate 2,801 of JBDRQG010000022.1, read as the reverse complement.
ACTACGATAAAATCCCCAATTTTCCGGTTTCAACTGTCGAATCCCATGCTGGAAGGCTCCTTTTTGGTCATCTCAAAGGAAAACGGGTTGTCTGTATGCAGGGGCGGTTTCATTTCTACGAAGGCTACAGTTTCCAGCAGATTGCTTTTCCTGTTCGGACCATGAAAGCTCTTGGAATTAAAACCTTGATTGTATCCAATGCGGCCGGGGGAATGAACCCAAATTTCAAACCGGGGGATATTATGCTTATCAAAGACCATATCAATTTCTTCCCCGGCAATCCGTTGATCGGCCCCAATGATAACAACTGGGGAGATCGTTTTCCTGATATGTATGAGGTTTATAATAAAGGCTACCAGCAATTAGCCAAAGATGTCGCTCTGGAACAGGGGCTACGGCTTCAGGAGGGAGTCTATGTCGGTTTGACCGGGCCATGCCTTGAGACTGCGGCGGAATACCGGATGCTCCGAGGCTTTGGAGCCGATGCGGTTGGGATGTCAACCGTTCCGGAAGTAATAACGGCCCATCACCAGCACAACAAAATATTGGGTTTCTCGATTATTACCGATATGGGCTTTCCGGATAATATGCATCCCTGCTCGCTGGATGATGTGATTGGAAACGCGTCAGCCACGGAACCGAAACTTAGGGAGTTAATTGCCGGATGCGTGAGACGTATGGTGCTATAAAGGCATATATAAATTAGAGGAAGTAATTTTTAAATTCAAGAGGAATATAATGAGTACTACTACCAAATCAAAACCAAAAGGAATTCCAACTCGGGACAGCATTGAAGAAAAATATAAATGGAATCTAAAGGATCTTTACCCTTCTGATGACGCCTGGGAAAAAGATATCGAAAAAGTTAATCATCTTATTGAAAAGAGTAAAGAGTACGCCGGTAAGCTAGCGTCATCATCAGAAGTAATGTATGCCTGTTTCGAAACCAGAAACGAATTGAATATCATAATTGCCAAATTGTTTCAGTATGCCCGCCTCAATCAGGATATGGACAACCGGGTTTCGAAATATCAGGCGATGACCGAAAGAGCCTCGATCCTGGCTTCCAACGCCGGAGCGGCTTTTGCGTTTGTCGAACCGGAGCTTCTAAATATTGATGAAAAGGATTTGATTGAAATCTCATCAAAATTTCCCAAAACCGATGTTTATGATTTATATATTCAGGAACTTATCCGCTCTCGTAAGCATATCCGCAGCGGCGAAGTGGAAGAGTTGTTAGCGATGTCTGCCACCGTAGCCAGAGGGGCGGAGTCGATCTTTACCATGCTTGATGATGCTGATATAAAATACAAGCCGATTATTGATGAAAACGGCAATGAAATCGAATTGACCAAGCAGAGAGTAGCCAAGTGCCTTGATTCTTCCGATGGCCGGGTTCGCCGTGACGCCTTTAATTCTTTGTACACCGCTTATAAAGAACATGTCAATACCCTGAGCGCTTCATTGGGGACTTCAGTTAATAAGGATATCTTTTATACCAAAGCCCGCCGCTTTGATAACTGCCTTACCAGCTCATTGTTTGGCGATAATATCCCGACCTCAGTCTATCATTCATTGCTGGATACCACCGAAGCCCATCTCGAAGGATTAAATAAATATACGGCTGTACGTAAACGGATTTTAAAACTGGATGAAATACATACTTATGATTTGATGTGTCCTCTATTTCCTGATAATGATTACGAAGTTCCCTACAATCAGGCGGTAGAAAATACACTCAGAGCTGTCAAACCTCTCGGCGAAAAGTATAGTACAGCTTTGAAAACCGCTTTTGATTCCCGCTGGGTTGATGTCTATGAGACTCAGGGAAAGGGGAGCGGAGCGTATAACTGGGGAAGCTATACCGCCCATCCGTTTGTGCTGATGAACTACAATGACACCGTTGATAATATGTTTACCCTGGCCCATGAGATGGGGCATGCCATGCACAGCCATCTATCTTCAAAAGCCTTGCCGTATTCCAAATCGCAGTATTCCATTTTTGTGGCGGAAGTGGCTTCGACATTAAATGAAGGACTGCTATTGTTGGATCTACTTGAAAAAGCAAAAGATAAATCAGAGAAGCTGTATCTGCTGAACAGATATATCGACAACACCTGGGGGACTTTCTTTAATCAAATCCTGTATGCCCGCTTTGAGTTGATGATCCATCAGGAAGTTGAAAAGGGCGGAGCTTTGTCGCCTGATTATCTGAATGACCTCTGGAGAGAATTGACCCAGAAATATTATGGCCCTGATCTTACAATGGATGAACTGACTCCCCTTAAATGGAGCCGTATCCCGCATTTTTATATGACCTATTATGTTTACCAATATGCCACGTCTTATGCCGCTTCGCAGGCGTTATTGGATAAAGTAATCAATGGTGAGGAGGGAATAATAGAACGCTATCTGGAATTGTTGTCATCAGGCGGCAAGGATTATCCGATTGAACTGCTGAAGAAATGCGGTATCGATATGTCCACTCCGGCACCGGTAGAAGCGACTATAAAACGTTTTGGTGAACAGGTGGATGAGTTGGACAAACTGGCCTGACACGCCTTGTATTTTTAATAATAGATTGAGCAGGATCATCTTGGTCCTGCCTTTTTATTAATATAGAATTGATTATCTTTTATTGAATTTGCTGTAACATGTTATTATATTAAGACTGACAAAGAAATTATCAGGGTTGTTTTTATGGAGTTTCTTTTCCTATTTGTATTATTAATATTTAGTATCATTGTGATATGGCTGGGATTTGGTTTACTAATAGTAACTATATGGCTTGAAATTTATTA
>JBDRQG010000021.1:0-3036 GCA_043826475.1 bacterium | reverse complement strand
AAAGCCGTTGAGCTGATAAAAAACTGCAAGGGGCGCGTAATAGTATCCGGAATGGGAAAATCAGGGCTGATCGGCAAAAAGATAGCCGCTACATTTAACTCCACCGGAATTGCCTCTTTCTTTTTGCATCCAGCCGAAGCGATGCACGGCGACCTTGGCCTGATACAGGCTGAAGATGTATTATTAACAATTTCAAAATCCGGCCGTCTGGGTGAATCGGAACTACTAATAACAACCGCAAAACGTTTGATGGCGACAGTTATTGCTCTGGTCGGTAATATGACCTCCGATCTAGCCGATCGGGCCGATATTGTCCTTGATTGTTCGGTTGAAAAAGAAGCCTGCCCCAATAACCTTGTCCCAACTTCATCATCGACCGCCGCTTTGGTTATGGGTGATGCTCTGGCAGTGGCATTATTAATGGATCGTAATTTCACTCAGGAAGATTTTGCTCAGCTTCATCCGGGGGGATCGATCGGTATGCGGCTGTTAAAACGGGTCAGCGATTTTCATCATACCGGCGACAATCTCCCCCTCATAAAACCTACCGCCTCAATGAAAGAGATGTTGATTATCATGAGCAGCAAACTTCTGGGCTGCGTACTTATGACTGATGACAGCGGCCATTGTACCGGCATTTTCACTGACGGCGATTTGAGGCGTATATTGGAGAAGAACGAAGATTTCTTCAAAATAACCGCCTCTGACGCTATGATTAAAAATCCAAAAACTATTTCACAAGACGCCATACTGGATGCAGCGTTGGGTATGATGGAAAAACACTCGATTACACAACTCCCGACGGTAGATAGGGACAACAAACTGATTGGGGTAATTCATCTGCATGATATTCTCAAATCCAAACTGGTCTGATTATGCGCCTCGGCAAAAAAATCAAGCGCAGCGCTGTTTATCTCCTTGTTAGATTTTGCTTCTTCTTTATAAATCTGATCCCCCGCAAGCTGGCTTTAAAATTCGGAACCGAGATTGGCAAACTAACCTGGCATTTTTCTAAAAAAGATCGCGATCAGATTGAAAAAAATCTGAGTTGGGTATATAAGGATAGACTGACACCTGAACAAAGAGAACAAATCAGCCATGAATTTTTTATTTTCAGCGGAAAAAATTTGATTGATGTTATCCGCTTTAAAAAACATTTCAAAACCGAGATTTTCCCACTGGTAACGATTGAAGGACTGGAACACCTTCATGAAGCTTTCAAAAGAGGAAAAGGGATGATAGGCATCACTGGCCACATTGGCAATTTTGAATTGATGGCGGCTTATTTATGTACTCTCGAATATGATTTTGCCGTAATTGCCCGTGAAATGTACGACAAGCGAATCGATGAGATTCTGGTTTCAAATCGTACTTCGATGGGAGTTACTAATATCTCCACAACCGCTTCCCCTATTAAGATAATTAAATGGCTGAAAAAAAACAATGGACTGGGAGTTTTAATAGATACTGATTCTCATAGAGTAAAAAGTGAATTTATCGAATGGTTCGGAAAACCGGCTTATACTCCTGTTGGTCAGACTATATTGGGTTTAAAAACAGGAGCTGCTTTTTTGCCGCTGGCTTGTGTCCGTATTGATGACAACCATTATCATATAATAATCAGACCGATTATTGATGTCCCGCTCACCGGGGATATCTCCATAGATACCATAGAGATAACAACTGCTTGCGTCAGGGAATTGGAGTCAATTATCAACAATTACAAGTCCCAATGGATCTGGCTGCATGACCGCTGGCACACAAAACAGGAAAAAAGCTCTTGACATTTTCCTGTTTTTATCGTCTTTACGCGCCGATGTAAATAAAGAAGGTGTATAAAAGAAGATGAAGATTGATTTGATAAAATATAATTTCGTTCTAATTTTGTTACTTGTGGTAATGACCGGGTGCAATCGGAATGATATTAGCCGAAACGATCAGAATGATTCTACGGTACTGAATTCTCCTGATTCCGAAGTCAACGGCGCAACGATTCTTCTGTCTGATAAGGGTAAAATAACTTCTGAAATAGTGGCTGATAAAATCATCCAGTATAATGCTATTGACTCGACAATGGCTTATGATCTTAAAATCAGGAATTTTGATTCGCTTGGGCATGTTAATTCAACCGTAACCGGCGATTCGTCTGTAATCAGAGAAGAGACCCGGCAGTATATTATTTATGGGAATGTCATAGTTGTCACCGAAGATGGCACCAAACTAGAAACCGACAAGCTGAACTGGAATCCTAAAACTGATAAGATTTTTACCGATGCTTTCGTACGAATCACCAGTTCTGAGGGGGTTGTAAGCGGCTGGGGGATGGAAGCCGATCAAAAGATCAAAAGCTACAAGATTCTACACCAGGTTTCAGGTGAATACGAAGACGCCGGTAAAATAGTTGAACCTTAGAGCTTTTCAATCGTTTAATATATATAGATTATTAATAAAAATTGTATAAACCATAATAAAACAGGCAAGGCCTGTTGAATATATTTCAACTTTTGAGTATATTAATATAGAACTTTTGTTTTATGAGTGTCATTGACGCTTATTTTGGCTCAACACCCTAAGTTGACCAGTTTACCATTTATGGGGGTGAACAGGATTCGACGGATTTAGTGAGGGGTTGTTGGCGTGCCGGGGATGTCTGGAGCCTCGTTATCAAACCGGGCAAAACAATTAATTGGCGAATCTAATTACGCCTTAGCAGCCTAGAAATAGAGCAGCTCGTTGTACCTGATTCTACGTCTTCAGGGTTGGGATACAGCGTCGATAAAGAAGACTCGGTGATTCGACGTCTCTAAGAATCATTTAAATTAAGAGACTTGGTTCTGTAAGTGGCCTGTCGGTTGGCAGCTTACGGGACGAGAAAATAAAGATCGACTACGCACGTAGATGACAGCCTGGCGTTATTTTCGGACGGGGGTTCGATTCCCCCCACCTCCATTTAAATAATATCTTATTGAATAACAATTAGTTACATTTCAATAGATTCATGGATGCACCTCCAAGAATTTTGCCTAACTTCATAGT
>JBDRQG010000020.1:0-4962 GCA_043826475.1 bacterium | reverse complement strand
CAAAAAAGGCAAATTGGGAAAATGAAGAAAAACTGACAGCCTAAACTAAAAACCTCTCAGAGGTAGATGACTGTCAAATCAAGTATCGTTCAGTACAATTTATAGAACCGCTATGCTTTTCCGTGCAATTTTTATGCGAAGTCTGGCGAATTTGGTAAAATGCTTTTTAAGCTGGATCATATTGCACCGCAACTTATTGATCCATATTAAATGACAATTCGGTCACATTATTATTGGCTACTTTAACAATAGCATTTTCCTTGTTTCAATAAAATCACCAATCATAAAACGATAAAAATAAATCCCTGTCGTGACCCGTTGGCCTTTAAAATCATTTCCGTCCCAGGTTATCTGATATTCGCCAACTGATTTATTTTCATCAAGCAATGTGATTACTTTTTGCCCAAGTATATTAAATATCTCAATGGTAACATCTGATTTTCGTGATACAGAATAATTTATTGTTGTTCTTGAGTTGAATGGATTGGGATAATTCTGTGTTAACTCAAAACCGATAGGTAGCGCATCGCCGAAATTGTCATCGACATTAACCGTAGTCGGGTAGTAATAGGCACCAATATCTGCTATGGTTCCATCAGGATCTAGTGGTGAGTTAGGATCGCCGGCGTTAATACACGGTGAACCAGTTAGTAGATTGAAATCGCCATTTGCAGGATCGACAAACATTGGATCGCTATAAATATTGCCATCACCCGGCCAGCCGCCCTCAATGACGCTGTATGTGATTGTCGGCACAGTCGTCTGAATATAATCGATCTCCTGTGCGTTTGCCGAAGAGCTGTTTCCCCAAAATATATTATTGCTAATGGTCGGCGTACCACGGGCGAAACAGAGACCGCCGCCACCATTGACGGTAGTATTGCCATAAACAGTATTATTGACGAATTCACCCATATGTCCACCAATGAAGACACCGCCACCCCACCACCCAGAACTATTGTCAATAATCAGGTTGTTCTTTATGCTCGCCGAGCAGTCTTGTAGAGAAATGGCCCCACCACCGTTGCTCGCGTAGTTCTCTCTGAATACGTTGTTTATGATTGTTGGCGAAGTGCTGTCATCACAGAATACACCACCCCCCTGCCCGGCAGCATTACCGTTCTGAATAATAAAGCCCGCAATAACTGATCTGTCGTCTTCATTGTTTTCGAACATGAATACCCGATCGACATTTCCGCCATCGATAATGGTCGAATAACTTTTGAACGACAGAGCTGATTGTTTTTTGGATGAAGTTTCATCGGCATACTCGGACGATATCAATACTATATTTTTTCCGCCAAAGTCGATATTCTCATAATATATATCCGGTTCCACGACAATCGTATCCAGGTTCCAGGCATAATCCACAGCCTCCTGGACAGTGGGAAAATCTCCGGGAACCAGAATGCGTCTTATATGTTGCGCGGCCTGACTCAGAGCAATGGTCAGCGTGTCATCTACGCCGGTAATAGCCAGATCTATATCGCCGTCCCCATCCAGGTCAGCCGACTTCATTCCCGCGCCCCCGGCAGCCACCTCCGAAATATATTCGAACTCCCTGAAGATCGACCGTCCGTTGTTTAATCCAATTGTCACCTGCAATTGGTCACGCGGATGCCATGCAATATCCGCAAACCCATCTCCATTGAAATCGGCCGCATTGAGAACGGCGCCATTGAGGATTCCTGTCGTTTCCCAGGCCAGAATGCGATTAGAGAACGTACCATCATGTTGACTCAGGGCGAATCCGGGGGCAAAGTTACACGCGGTAGCCGGCATCATGCCCACCATGTCGAGGTAGCCATCGCCATCAATATCCGCCTCCGGCAAAGTTCCAAAACCACCAGATGGTAGAGGCTCCGCAAACGTACCATCACCGTTGTTAATCAGAGACTGGTATAAAGGGCTAGTTTTGACGATGATATCATTATCCCCATCATGGTCAAGATCCGCCGTGGCCAGACCCGACACCACGATGCCTGGCAATATTTTTACTGGAGGTGCGAAACTCCCTCCACCGGTGCCAAAGAGTAAGGCGACATGCAGGTCATCGAGAGCTGCGCCAACCACTGCCACATCTACATTACCGTCACGATCAAAGTCGCCCGCGCACATTATATTGGAACCTGTAGAATCCTTGAGTGCCATCGAGAACGTGCCGTCACCGTTGTTGAAGTAATATGTCATACCCCAATCAGGAGAAAGGGCAGTGTGTTCGTCGAACCAGATGAAATCATTGTAGCCGTCACTATTCAGATCGGCCACGCACAAGTTTTCAGGCTCACAATCCGTCAATGTATGGGAGTGCGAGAAGCCGGCGGTGCCGTCATTAGATAATATCCAGATCTCACTTGCATCATCCTGTACGACCGCCAGATCGATATCCTCATCTCCGTCGAAATCAGCGGCTGCCACGATGCCAGAGTTAGTTCCGATTCCGTATCGTTCACTTACCTCAAATACTTGCGCCACTATCGAAGGGGTTAGCAGGATTATTGAAAAATATGTAATGCCTAAAAGGATGACACGACTGATAAGGCACTTTGTACTAAACTGCGTTTTATGGTACATCGGACGACTCCTTTATAATGGGTTAAATCATCTGTGTACAAGACATTAATCTATTTGTTTACTAAGACTCCTTTGAATCAAAACCTCTCGGTTTATCAAATCATCAATCATACGATGGATTGTTGTACTTTATTGCGCTACCAGCATTATGAACTTGTAATATGCCTTATCGAAGTTAATTGAATTATTGAGTTGCAAAAAGTCTTCGAAATGCCTTGGCATACACTCACTCCACATCTAATCGTACAGTTACGAATATAATTTATTACGACTATTCCGTCAATGCTTATCGATATTTTATTCTTTCCTGATAGGAATAATATATTTCAAACAGACAGACCAATTTATTTTAATCAAATCATCACCAGAACGGTTTCATATTATTCGTGGTTATTGAAAAATGTGGACTTTCAAACATAGCGACTGCTATTATTTACTTCCGTCTGACATAAAACTAACTGAAATAAAAAGATATAATTTTATGTGGAAATAGGGGGGAAACGAAAATTGCGATTTTTATAACTTTATGAGCCGCCTCTAATTACATTATAACTCGTGAGCCCCAAAAGGTCCACCATTTATTTGGTTTCATTTGTTTGTGTATGTTTTAAGGTGTTTTGACTTTAAAAAGGCACAAATTAGGCACAAACATATGAATGGTTAGTCCACAAAAGTTGGTCTAACTTGTTTGATTCTATCAATTAGTTCTTCATGTAATCTGACATAATTCGAATCAATAGAATAAGTCTGTTCTTGGAGTCGGTCTAGTGTTACCAACCTCAACCGCTCAAGATGAGATGTGGTTGTATCTTTAGGATTCCAGAAAACAACATTATCAACATTTCTTAGGAATCTATTATAATTAGCAGTATCAGGGGAGAATTCTGCATAAAACGCATTTGGATTGAGAAGCAATGCCCAAATAAGTTTCTTTCCAAAAACAATGGTTAACTCTCCATCCGTTTTTGACCACTCTTGACGCATTGCTTGCATAAGAGATTTACAGCCCTCGTCATATATTGGGAAATGCCACCCCGAGTCGTTCTGTGAATCTTGGCAATTTACTGGTAAGAAAAACACTACAAGCAGAATTAAGGAGAAGAATGTGAACTTTATCCTCTGATTATCTTTGTTGTGCATCAATCTATTCTTCCTTCTTCTTCGTTTCTTCCTTTGGAGGATCATTCACCTCTACTGTCACGGTCGTCTCTTCACCTTTTTTGGCGTCCTCAGCTTGAATATTCTGAATATAATCACTAATCTCGGTAGTGGCAGTTTTTGAGTCATTCACTCGATCTTTCCCTGCGGTCTTGCCTACCAGAATACAGCCCTTTGTTTTATCTGGTGTATTTCCACGATGAACGACAATACCTGATCTACCGGGTACATTTTTCAACGTAATTCGTGGGTAACTGAAAGTTCCTTGAGTAGTTCTAAGATCTGCTCCGTAGGATCCAGCAGGTATTCTGCTTAAATCTACTTTATTATTATTCCAAGGTAATTCCAGTGGGGCTCCAGAGACTGTCTTCTTATCACCGCTGTTGGATAACGTATAACTTCCTAATATGTAGATAGCAGTTTGCTTCTCGGATTCTCACCTAGCGGGTCATCTAAGTCATAAGAGAAGATACTGCTATTATTCCATTCGCCGGGATAGAACTGATACATTTTGGTCATCATAAATCGAACCATATCTCCGGTACGTGGGCCAACCATGTATTGAACGCGAGATGCCATTGTGTCTAAGGTGTGGAGATAATCTGTTACATTTATACTGCTATCGCATTCTTTAGCAATAATCAAAGACCATAATCCGATATCGATATTTTCCTCCGGTACGTTTTCAATATCGAAAATCGATTGTCCGGTATATTCTCGAATAGGATTATATTTATCAGGGAAATTAGCGGAATGAATATTAATTGTAAAAATGAGAATAATGAAAATGCTTGAAAAAAATATGCTTGCCTTTACAACCATCCCTTGACATTTTCGCATTATTGACAATCGTTCTTTATAATCGTTATTAATTTATGATAAAATACTGTTTTCTAATCGGAAAGTCAAATCTGGATTAAAATTTAGGAAATGGCACACTATTCGAAATAATTGTCTAAGTCCCTATTAACAAACATCTTGGTCTTAGAGAATGGTGGTGAATACACCGAACCCAGAATCTTTGTAACATGTTGTTATATAGTAGATTACACCTTAAATGGAGGTGGGAGAATCGAAAGAATGGTATTTTATAACTTTATGAGCCGCCTCTAATTACATTATAACTCGTTGTATCCCAGGAAATTCCAGTTATTATTTGGTTTTACTTGTTTCTGCAAAATCAGGGTGTTTTTACCTCAATCTGGCACAAATCTGGCACAAATAAACCTG
>JBDRQG010000019.1:0-4867 GCA_043826475.1 bacterium | reverse complement strand
TTTCCCGGTCAGTTGAAGGGCGTAAAGTTGATCCCATCCACTGTCTTGCCACCGAGTTTCCAGCGACAAGATCGATCCCTCCGAACGCTTCCCATCCCCCCTCACTAACACAGGCAACCTGCGGCACCTTTATCAGGCCGGGCATGCTTTGGAAGCCTTCCGGTATAACATATTCCACAAATGTATTTGGTGGCGGTCCGAATTGTGTGGCATAATAGTTAAAGGCATCGGTAACCGACTGGCGATACTTTTCATGAGCAATAAAACAAGGGGTTTTCTTTTTAATATGTTTAACAGGAAGAAAATTCAGGGTCAAACCAACATCAGAAATAACTCCTACTGTATCCTCCACACCTCCATTATATACATGAAAAAAGAAATTATTAAATAATAAGGGAGAAGAGACGGTAAACTGATCCTGCTTATTATTAAACTCAGTCATTTCACTCATTCCAGGCATGTAGAAATTACATCCCTTCGGGACAATAAAATTAAAACTGTATTGACAGGGAGCCGGGTTTTCCAGATAAGGCATAAAATGATCAAAATTTGTCCCCTGGTACCAGAAAGATAATTTTACAACATCCCCTTTATAAAAATACTTTGGCAGAATGACACCAATAAATTTAAACGTTTTCCGTCTGATAAAATCAACCTGCTCTCCATCAAGAAGAATCGAGTCCAATTCGAGATTATACTGCAGAAATGTAGAAAGAAATCTGAGGCTGTCATCATTGACTTCAAATTCAAGAATTCCCTCGCATGATTCAATTCGACGGCCGTCGTTCCCCCCCATCACGACATTACCATGTTTGGATATGGCTGTCGCACAATATTGAATATTAGAGAGCTGGGAATTGTCAGTAATATTTTTCTCCCGGCGCTGAAATTGACTGGCAGTGGTTGCTACAAAATCCCCGCCTTGAAATTCATAGGCTACTTCTACTTCTTCGGGACGGTTGGGATCAAACGAAAAGACATAGCGGTTGAAATCAACCCAGAAATAACCGTCGTCGGAGCGTTCATAAATCGAACGAAGAAGCTGGAAATAATTGTCATTCGGATGACGAATATTCGGCTTGAAGAAAAATTCCCCCTGGCTCTCTTTGGTTATAGTAAAATTTTTCCAGTCAAGCTGGGTGACAGTAAAGTCAAATTTCTCTCTTACTTTCAGATCGAAATCATCCCCTAAACGCATGAAGATCAATTCAAAATCTGCATTTACAAGACTGTCGCCAGATACTTTCAAAAGGCCTTTTCTTTCTGCGGATAAGGGGATTTCTATATCGGCATGTCCCTGACCCATAAATATTGCAGTGGTGGGACGGTTGTTGATATAACGCAGCAAATAGAGAGTCCCCTCTTTGAAAGTAAAAGTAGCCACATCTTTTTGATAAACAAAATCCTTGATAGTGGTGGTTTCAATATCATTGTTGAGAAGATCAAGGTCTAAAGTAGAATAATCATTTTTGAATTGCTTTAAAAAATCGGAATCGGCTAATGCCCCTCCCGAAATCACACAAAACCATAATACCAATACGATCGTTAACTTTTTATTCATCACTCCCCCGAAGTTTACGGGTTTTTAATTTATTAATTATATAATTGACGTATTCATATCGAAAATGTCAACTGTAACTTATAATATTTCTTAGGCTATAACAAATTCATTAATTTTTTCAATTTTAGCAGTTTTTTTTCATAATCAGGTTCCGCCGGCAAAAAGCTGTAATTAGGGTGTTTACCCCAGATTTTACTTGTCGCCTTTTCCAGCTCCATAACTTTTTCAATAGATTCGTTTCTGATATCATCTGTTCGATAATATTTCTCTCCCAATGAAGCTGATGTGCCTAATTGAATTACCGCTGTGTATCGCTCGTATTCATTCTCAATAGTCGTGCCTATGGCATCCATTAAATGCGGACAAAAAGAAAAGCCATCCAGTGTCCCACGGTCTGTAATAAAGGATTTATTTTTAATCCTGTCTTCTCTCTCAATTTGTTGTTTGTAAATTTCACGATGGAATTCATCGGAATGAAATCGATATTCGGGATTATTCTCCAAGAGCTTCCGGGCTAATTCCTCAAGAAATATAAAATCAGAGAATTGCAGATCGGCTTTTAATGCTTCAATGCAGGCTGTTTTTCCTGAAGCCGGGGCGCCGGTCAATACTATGGCATGGTTTTGTATCACAGTTTTTATACGTTCTTATTTTTTTATAGTTGCTAATTATTGCCCTCATAAAAATCTGAAATACCGGCTGATTCTTCTAATTCTGAGGCTTGCTGCCTTTTTTGTATTCCCGATATTTCCTGAGATATTCCGCCAGTCGGGCTTCACGCCCATTTTCTTTCGGCTGGTAATATTCAGTGCCTATCAGTTCGTCTGGAAAATGCTCCTGATCAGTCAGAGCATCATCATAATTATGGGCATATTTATAATCCTTGCCGTAACCGAGATCTTTCATAAGGCTGGTTGGCGCATTTCTGATATGCAATGGAACCGGCAGCGATCCTTTTTCCCTGGCATCTTTTTGAGCATTGCCAAAAGCCATATAAACCGAATTTGATTTAGGAGAGCAGGCCATATAAATAACCGCCATAGCAATAGATAATTCACCTTCAGGTGAACCTAAGAAATGATAAGTATCGCGAGCATTAAGGCACAACGTCAATGCATAAGGATCAGCCAATCCGATATCTTCGGTAGCAAAGCGAATCAACCTGCGAATAATATACAATGGTTCTTCGCCGGAATCAAGCATCCGAGCTAACCAGTATAAAGAAGCATCGGCATCGGAACTACGGATAGATTTATGAAGAGCGGAAATAATATTATAATGTTCCTCCCCGTCTTTATCATAAACAAGAGCCCCTTTCTGGTGCACATCTTTGAGAATATCCGCGGTCAGCGTTCCATTCTCTCCTACGTAAGATGCCGCCGCTTCCAACAGTGACAAGCCGCGCCGGGCATCACCATCGGCGATAGCAGCAAGAAATTGAATGGCATCATCCTCAATAATCAAACTTAGTTTGCCTAATCCCAATTCTTTGTCATTGACCGCCCGTTTCAATAGGGTTGCGAGAGCCTCCGGTGAAAGACGCTCCAAAACATAAACGCGCATCCGAGACAACAAAGCGGAGTTGACTTCAAATGATGGATTTTCAGTTGTTGCTCCAATTAATATTATGTCACCTTTTTCGACATAGGGAAGAAAGGCATCCTGCTGAGCTTTGTTGAAGCGGTGGATCTCATCAATAAATATAAAAGTACGCCGTCCGCTCATTTTATAATAGTTGCCAGCTTTGGAAATTATAGCTTTGACATCTTTTATAGAAGAAGATACCGCAGAAAACGGGATGAACTGTCCGTTGGTGGTATTGGCTATCAATTCTGATAATGTTGTTTTACCGGTCCCGGGGGGACCCCAAAATATCATAGAAGAAATTTTATCACTTTCAATCGCAAGCCGAAGAGGTGTTCCAACTCCAACAATTTTTTCCTGCCCGACAAAATCATCAAAATTCTGCGGCCGCATTCTGTCAGCTAACGGTCGAATTTTCAATACGTTATGATCGACAGCGCTATCTTTTTTATCGTCAAAAATATCCATTGCACATTAATATATACTCCCGTCAAGACTCTATCAATCATATCTTTATTAAAAAATGGATAAATTTTCCTTGACAAACATTCTTCGAATTATTATAAATAAGCGTACGTAGCGAAATACTTGTCAAAAAAAGGTAACTAACAGCCTATTTAAAAAATTGCTATCGTTTTAAAAATCTGAACCCGACAATGTTAATAAGGGATAAGTTTTTTAATCTTAAACGAGGCATTTTTTTATGTGCAAATTTTCCTCACCAAAGTTCTTTTTTATTTTCTCTATTATAATAATCGCCAATGTTTTTTCTGCTCATGCGCAAACACCGCAGGCTGTTGTAAGTATTGAGACAAATACTAATGCCACTTCCGGACCCGATCTGGAAGTGCCGATTTATCTGGATCTTATGGTTCCATCATTGGAATTTCAACGAGTCGATTTCACAATCAAATACAATTCAGATGCTTTGACCCCAAAAGGATTAAACTGGTATGGATGGGTTGGTTCATATGTACCGGAATGTGAATGGAACTCCGTCTGGTTTAATATTTACCCGGATCCTGATTGTGGTGGTATCCCATGTTCTACATCATTATTGCATGTCTATGCTTTTAAAAATGCCAATCCAGGTACCTGCTATCTGGACAGCTCATTACGGCTTGGAAGTATTTTCTTTGAAACTCATGGTGATTCCGGTCAATTTTATCCTTTGAGTTTTTATTGGGATAGTTGTTTTGACAATTCCTTTTCGCAAAACTTTGAGCTGGATACCCTTTTAGTATCTAATAAAGTATTTGATTATAATGATGAGGAAATAACTGAGAACTTACCTCTTCCTTCGTTTACCGGAGCACCTGATGATTGCCTGCCCGGCTCAGGGGATACTCTTCGCACCAGAGCCATAGATTTTCATAGTGGCGGCGTGCAGTTTATTGGGATTGATACATCAATGCCGTCTCGCAATACAATCGCCATAGAAAAAACACATGAAACATTATTACATGACAGCGAGCAGGTAAGCATTTTTCTAAACGACAATCTTCCCACTGGAGGGCATTATCAAACATTCGGGAGTTTTGAGTTTTTAATACAATATGATACTAATGTAGCAACTTTTCTTTCTGCCTCAGCCGGGCAATTGATGATCGATTGCGGCTGGGAATACATGTCATGGGGACATGGGCCAGGTTTGGATTGTGGCGGTTCACCGTGTCCCGATGGCATTATTTATTTGAATGGAATTGCTGATATTGATAACGG